>JAICQC010000041.1 GCA_025938055.1 Anaerolineales bacterium
CCCGGGGTAAAAACAACCACTTTCGAGACTGAACGCAGTCCAAACCTTGCCAGACTGAGAAAGTGTTTGATAACGCCGCGAATATTGAAAGCCAGGATGATCAGTGGGGGGCGTTGCTGACCAAAGATGCTGCGCAAGACGGCATATGGGAATCCATTTTTGCCTTCCCAGGCTATTACTAGGTCGTAGTGTGTTTTCCGAGTTTTCAGTAGGGCCTGTAATCCGAATCGCCAATAGGCTGGATAGTAGTTAAACAACTTGCCCCACTTTTCAAAGCGATCGACCGCCCCGTTGGCGACCAGGAAATCTACTTCATCAGTGTTGGAAGGCAGGTAGTTCCACAGCCAGCGGTCACCTGGCTTTACCACAGTATCAAGTAAGCATAATATCTTCATCTTGACAGTTCTAGTGACTTTCTGGAAGCACCAGCTAGCACTTCCTCAATGTACTTGTAAATCGTTTCAGCAGCTAGATCTTGACCAAGTTGGTTCAAATGAGTGTCAAAAGCATAGTACAACTCTGCGCCGTTGCCCGCTTCTTCTTGATAGATGGAGGTTAAGTCAAGATAGAGAATATTGTGCTCTGCCGCAAAGTTAGCCAGCAGGTTGGCCTGATCATTTAAATGCTGGCGGAAGAGTTCGGGTGTCGCTCTTTTATTTGTGAATTGCAGAAATCCTGCTTCATCCAGTTCTGTCGTAGGCACATCGCTAAAGACGCTTGCCAGAATATCGGCATCATTCAAGTATGGCAGATAGACATGTTCTTTGGACGGCACATAGACCAACAAAAATCGAGCGTCCTTTGCTTCACTCAACTCCCGCATCTGCAAAATCGTCTCTTTCACTAAACGGAAATTTTGCGATGATTCGATCGCTTCGCGATTCGTCGACAACCATGCAATATAGTATGAAAAAAAGGCCATCTGAAGGTCGTTATCGTTAATTGTGACCATAATCGGATAACGGTAATTCAGGGCAGCCTCTGCATCTATGCCGGACTTCCTCTCATGCCAAGCTTCTACACTTTGATCCAGTACATATCTTCCAAAACGGAATAAGATGAATGGATTTGCTTGCTCATAAGAAGCAGCATCGTATAAATCATTTCCCTCAAAATACGCCAAAATTACCCATTGAGGTTGCCTGATCAAGCCATATTGCCGCAGTACCTTTAACTCATCCTGTGGTCCAAAACCTACGTCTCCAAGGTTGAGCACATCAAGTCCGGTAGACTCAGCCAGTTTTTGCGGCCAAGGGGACGCAACGCCGCTGGCTCTGGTGAACGAGTCGCCCAGAGCGACAATGCCATACTTATCTTTCTCGGGCGGAGAATTGCGGAAGCCGTTTGCGTCCGTGATCATATGTACTTGAGCTGCCACCTGATCCTGATCGGGCGATAAGGGCACGATTTTTCCCCGCATATAATGAAATAGGTCGCCGTCCGATTGTCTTAAGATATAGGTTTCATCTACAAAAGCCTTTACGCGACGTGCCGGGGGATTTACTCTTACCTCGGGCGGAATCAAATTGGGGAACGCCCTCATCAGCATTTCTGCCAACCCGAGCGCAATCACCAAACCCAAGAAGACCAGAACGACATTTCCGAGTAGTTTCTTCATGGAGCGCCCTAGGGAAAAAGTGGGATTTCCTCGTTTCTTTCCAGAAGTTTTTGATAGAGATTCTCGGCAATCAGCCTGTGTCCTTTGGCATTCGGGTGTTTATCCCAGTAGGCAACCACGAGTGACTCCAGGTCCTGGTGATCGTATGCGTCGGAAAGGTCTAGGACGATGAAACCCGATTCCTTGGCCAGTCCAGTCAGGTGAGTGATTTCTTCCTCGTGCAACGGGTCCTCCAGGGTCGGCATGAAGATCCAAACGGGCAGAATACCATGGGCTTGAGAAACTTCGATGATACGCCGATACGTCAACGAGAGGAGCTCGGGTCCGTAGGGCTTGATGAGTCGCTCAACCTCAGACTTCGTCATCCCTGGCTCAGCTCCCGCCTGGCGAGCAAGCTCGAGCAGGTCCGGATAGGGAAGATCAGCTTCAACCGACAAACGATCGGCAAGGTATTTCACCACTGCATCCTCTTCGCGTTGATGAGCCATAAAGAAGATGGCATTCGGCTGAAAAGGCAGCGCCTTTTGTTCCAGGATAATCAAATTCTGGATGGCAGAATAGCCGGGAACAGCGAAGTTTAAGATTTCATAGTTGGCGTATGGATTACCAGCATTCTCCTGATTCAGGCGATCCTCCAGCAACCACTCGAAACCCTCGTCATTGGCAACGCCGTATCCCATCACGAAAGACGGTCCAGTCAGGGCGATACGGTAGGTGTCTGGCGGGGGGATCTTCGCGTAATCACGGTCGCGCATCCCCCACCGATTTGTACTCAACTGGGTGCCGTTGAAATCGATGGTTGTTGACGGTGTAAGCTCTAAAATAAGGTTGTCGTTTGTCAGCTGGACCGCTGCCGTATCCCGAAGCGAGACCCATTCGGTTGGGCGCTTCGAGTAAATCTCCCAAAGCTGGGAATTGAACCGATTCACGCCGATCAGATCTTCGTAATAACCGCGCTGGAGAAGAGCGGCCTCGCGGTCGCTGAGCCTGTTTGACGTCAGATCACTGATTAATGCTTGCGCCTTGCCCCCGATTTGATTATAGATCACGGGATTACCGATAAGGAATAGCAGCAAGATAGCGCCTGTAGTCACGGCGGTAGATCCGAAGGATGTGGACTCCTTTGCATTCGTATCCGCTTTGTTATCGGCAAGCGAATTCTTCCAGATCACCACCCCGAAAATCACGGTAATCGTCAGAAAGACCAGGAGCAGGAAGGCAATATTTTGCGGGGTGACTTCCACAACCGAAAATAGAGCAATCCAATCCCGGATCGAATCGCTGCTCCATAACGACCACAGGACAGCCATCACAGTGTAGGTGCCTGCTGTACGGAGCGTCAGAGCGGCAATGTCCCCAAATGTCATGGTGCGTTGTCCCAGGGTCCGCTTGCGGCCGCGCCTGGCCTCATAGAGTGTATTCATCACCACCAGACATGCCAGAATAAACCAGAATACGATATCCGGCGCGGTGAAAAGGAATGTACCCCGGAGCCAGAACCATTGATACGCGTGAAAAAACCAGGTCAGAAAAAATACGAAGGCCGTCGCAAAGATAAGGCTGCTATTAGCTCCCCATTGCCGGATTCTGAAGTAGGTAGGGTAGTAAAACACCTTCAACATGAAATCTTTCCAGTAGATATTGATCCGGCGCCATAGATCAGTGAAACTGGAAGCTATGAAGTAGAGCAGGTGGGTTTCCGGTAGATTGAAACCAAACAGGTGCATCATACCAATGATCAGGTGAAACTGCCCGGAAATCCGGAGGTAAAGAGCAAAATTGGTGATCAGAAAGCGGACCAGCTCGGGAGTATTGGATACATCCTCCGGACCAATCATGATGTAATAATTAATGTAACGATACAGGATGAGATGGATCACCCCCCGAAGCAGCCAGTCTACTCCGGTTTGATAAATTCGGTGCTGGTCAGCATTATAGTACGTCCGGCGAAAGGTACTGTAATCTACAACCGGAAAGAAAGGAAAGACGATGTTTGGCAATAAAAAGAAATAGGAAAGGGTACTGGTGAGGGTCGGTGTCGTCTTACCATGCTTGAGATCATACATGTATATGATCAACCGGAACATAAACATCGAGGCCAAAACCGGCCAAATGACATCAAGCAAGGAGGTTTGGATCCAACCTGCCCGCAACGCAACGAATGCAGCGCCGACTACGAGCAGGATCGCTACCCTGGCGTTATAAGCGACGGGAAGGTGACAGATTCCTATGAGACCAAGACCAATTCCGATTAACCAAAGACCATTTACAAACCCAAGGATTCCAGCAAAAGCGGCCAGGGAGATAAGAAGGAAAAAAGGTAGGCGATAGTGGGAAGGAAGTAAATAGTGAATCACAAAACCATAAAACGTTACCAGCATGATGTTGTGATAGAGAGCTTGGTTCTCCAAACGGAACAGTCGGACCACAACTACCAGCAGCCCGAGCTGCACTGCTACACTTAGAAATTTGCTGACTTGGAGTTTATCCAGGGTGGACAGGTTGAGCAAGGGTCCGGCATTTACACGATCCACAGAGGAAGACGAGATCATGCCAGTCACCAGAATGCTAAATGCTATCGAGGCCAGCACAAGATGTTTGCCCCCAAACTCTGGCAAGCCGTTTATGACAAGCAGGTCAGCGGCGAAGACAACTGCAATTGCCGCTGACCCCACCAGAAGCCATTCACCGATATAGCGCTGCCTGGCGGGTGAAATCAAAACAACGCCAGCCAGGAACACAGCGAATCCACTCAGGGCCAGGGAGACTTGCCTGGGGCCAATGCCTTGTGGGCCGCCGAACTCCAGAAGATCAGCGGCCAGGGCTATAGCTGTTATACCGGCGCCGGCCAAAATAAGCGTTATGGGCAGAAGCCTGTTCCACCAATAGTTTTCAGATAGTATGCGTTGCACAGGCAGATGTCCCTTCTACCTCTTAGAATTGACTAGTTGCGCAATGTCAGAGATTGTGTTCAGATAGTCGACCATTGTTTCATGCGCCTGTATTTTGATATGAAACCGTTCCTCAAGAAATACCACCAGCTTTAACGTAGCAAGCGAATCGAGTATCCCTCCAGTAATGAGCGGAGTCGAGTCGGTCAGCTCCGCCGGGTTCTCCCCAGGGAGAAATTCTTCAAGGATATACCCTTTTATGATTTCTTTTACCTCTTGCATAGAACATTTTCTCCTTATGAAGTTAGTCTAGAGTTCGTCATAATTGTCCCCTTTCATCCGGATAATTATCAAAGCGCAGGGGCCAGCCTTCAGCTTTATCTTTCCGTTTTCCTGTTGTGAATTTCGTAGCCGGACGGAAGAATAAATTTTTTCTTAATTCTGAGGCTGGCTGAGGAGTTGGTGCGTCTCGATAAGCGCTTTGATCTTTTCCGCCACAAATTCATGACCCGCCCTGCTCCAGTGACCATCCTCTGGAATTAGCATTTCTCCAGGATCAAAATCTGGCGCTGCTTCCACATCCAACACCAAAAATCCCTTGGTTTGCAATGTGGCAATGAAGTCTTCGTAGGTTTCTTCTGATGGGCTATTCCACCACCTGTCCGTGGCTACAATCACAAACTTTGATTCCTTTGATTCAGCGACATTTCTTATCTCATCGAGTAGAGCTATCGTTAGTTCGAATGGTTCTCTTTCGGCATTGATGCCAGATACTGGCAAATTTGCGTGATCCGAATCAACCTTTAATCTCGTAGATAAGGAAAGCAAGTCAAAATATCTTTGGACGAGAAAATAGGCGAGGGCAGAGCGCTGTGACAGAGAATAAATAAATTTCCCCTGTGGACTGGTTTTAGGCACCGGATAACCTATAGGGACGAGCTGCTCATCTTCGATTACAAATTTCGGCTTATAGTAGATTGTGTTGACAAGCTGTCGATCATTGTCGCCTACGTCGTTACCAGCAAACACTACTATGACCAGATCAGTTTCGTATTTAATGCCTTCGTTCCTATACCAGAGCAATTCCTGGTCTGTGCTGTAACCTGAGACGCCGGCATTAATCACTTCAACGCCCAGTGCTTCTTCTAACAGTTGTGAGAATCGCTCTGATTCTTCTACACCATAACCCCATGCAAATGAGTCGCCAAGCACTAATATCCGCTCAGTATCATTTTGCCGTTCATACGAATGTTCGCGGTCTCTTAAGCCGTTTTCATTTATTCGAACAGCAGTACGAAACTGCGGTGTTTCAAATACACCCTCTTGCCCTGGTTGGTGGGCCCATCCCAGTAGAGAATCATATTTCCAAAATCGATCTCGTTCTGGACTTACATACAATGGGTTCAGATCCATAAGCCGCAATGCTATCTCACTCAGAAGTAAGGCACATAGAGTGGAGATGATAATCAGAGATAGATTAATCAGTATGCCGCGGCTATTAATTTTCACTGCCATTGCAGTTTTCGATTTTCTGGCTTGCTACGGCAGGTCTGTAGCAGCCGATTAATAGCGCGCATGTCTATCGATCCTCGAGTCGAATGGCTCGTCGGATCACAATACCCAAGACACTGAGTAGAAGAAGCGCGACTGGTAATAGAGCCAGTGTGTACGGAGATATTCGATTGTTGGTTTCGTTACGCTCCGTTTGGCTCTGAGAGTTGGCCGGCTCACTGTCAACCGTACTAACCGGGGCTGACGAACGCTCAGGAGTGGCTGTTGCTGGAGTTAACGTAGGCGATAGCAGCGTCTGAGTGGGGACCTCCTGGATCGCGGTCTGGTTTGGTGGGAGTTCGAGCGTGCGGGTGGAATAGAGTAGGATCCTCTCCGCTGTGGCGCCTGCCCCCGTCGGTACTGCCAAGACAACAACCATTTTTCCTTGCTTGTTGACAGCAGCCGCCAAAAATTCCACCGTGCCCTCCTGTTGCGAATCCAAAGACCAACGAAGAGGTGCTTCGGGCTGCCAGCGGCTGCCATCCCAAAGCCAATGAGCAAGAGTGCCCGGACCAGCATCTACTAAATGTAACCGGCCAATAGAATCTACTACAGTTGCCGCAGACATCCCTTCAGAAGGCAATCCTTGTGGGAACTGCCATGAGTGTCCACCATCAAAGGAGACCTGAGCCCAAATGGTTGTCATCGTGTCCTGCGTCTTCCAAAGTAGATGTAGATTACCTTTGTCGTCGGCTACAATCTCGCGCCAGGTCACAGGTTCCTCAACGACAGCCTTGACGTCGCTGAAGGTACTGCCGCCGTCCTCGGATCGAGTGTAATAGAGAGAAAGCGACTGCGGAACACCATCTCCCTGAATCGACTGCTGCTTCCAGATGAGATGAAAAAATCCGTTTTCCGATGTCAGCAAAGAAGGCGCACCAACAAGATCGAACCCTGCCGCTGCTCCATTGAACACTTGCAGCGGCTCTGACCAGGATGCGCCATGATCTTTTGACTGAATCAGGTAGATCCCGCGTTCCTCATTCACTGGGACGGTATAAGCCAGATTTATCGTTCCAGCAGCGTCTAGGGCGACGTCTACCGAACCAATCTCCCCGTTATGAACTGTTTCGAGTCGCACTGGCGTTGACCAGCGGGATTCTGTAGCGGCGTTGCCGCTGGTCGCCCGACTAAAGTAAAGCACACCCCTACTGTTTGGTACGATGAGGAATAGCTCATTACCAGGTCCAGCTGCTATCGCTGGCGAGCCAGCTTCCCCTTCCGGCAATTTGAGCACTGCAGTTACACGAGACCACAATTCGCCATCCCAGTACGTATAATAGATGGCCGGGTCCCGGCGCTGACTGAAAAAGGCGTGAATCAAGTCATCACGCGTAGGAACCAGCTCAACTGCTTCCATCTGGAGGTTATCATCGGTAACGGGCAAAGGCTGGCTCCAAACGGGAGCCGAAAACAAGGATGTACTTGACCCCAGGTCTCGGGATGTGACCCAGACATCGCCCCCTGCGCCCTGGTCGCAGCCAACTATGTACAACTGCTCTCCTAATAAAGAGGCCCGATAGCAACCGAAGATTACGTCTGTGTAAATCTCAGGTTCTTCAAATCCGGACAGAATCGGTTGTGCCTCGGGTTGGCTCCATTGGAGTCCGCTCCAGGTTGTCAGAAAAACCTGGCTTTGAGTTGCAGTCAGAAAATACAACGGGCGTTCAGGACTATTGGCTAATCCTGTCACAAATTCGTTTGACTGTCCGCAGCCCTGCAGATCCTCGATCATGGGTTGTGGGTCGCTCCAGGTGACGCCCGCATCCCTGGAGGACTGATAGACCTGGCTGCATGTGCCTCCTGGCTGGCCGCTTTGCCAGACGAGTACGACGCTGTTCTGACTAGCGCCTACGTGAATATTGAATGGGCCAGCCGTTCCAGAGTTTGGCTCTGGACCCGCGACCAGCGACGGTTGTTCCCAGGTCTCTCCGCCATCGGCGGATTGCGCCAGGAACACCTGCTTACGAGGTTGGTTATCCCAGACAACATATACGCGCGGCGCTTCCTCCATCCCGGCTGTGGCGAGGCTGAGATTAGCCTCGCCTTCACCCAGCGTGCGGAAGTAAGGAGATGCATATAAGAGCACGGGTACGGCCCAATTCTGACCACGATTTTTAGAGCGCGTGTAGTAGATACCAGGTGGATCTTCGGGATCGTCAACCGTACGGAAGTAGGCCAGGTGCCATTCGCCGCGCGCGTCAACAGCTGCGGCAAAAGAAGACACCCCACGCGCAATAAGACGTGAGTACTCCCACGATCCGACGTCTGCGAAGTCTGGGCTTTCCACTTTACTTGTGAACAAGTATCCACCCTCAGGGGAAATCCAGAAGGCGAATATATCCTCGTCAGAACCGGCCAGATACAATGGATTTGGTCCGGTGTAAATTTCCGGATGAGGCTCCGAGTTAGGCGGGCTCCAATTGAACAGGAGAGCCAATTCGGTCGTCTCTGGCGCGCTCCATTGGCTTCCATCAAAATGTGTGTATACGTAGTTCAGGAGGTCGTTCTGCCAAACCGCGTGTACAACTCCCTCAGAATCGATCACCATGCCCGGGTTCATAGCAATACCTGATTGGGAAAGGTTCAGAGGGTCGGCCCAAGGATCATCCATAGACTGGGCCGAGACCCATGAAGATGTGAGGGATGTGATGAACAGGGCAGTGGCGAACAGTACTATCACCAGCCCGAACATCCATTCAAATTGTCGCGATCTTAATCTCATTATCATTTGGAATAAATAAAGTTTTACAAGCCTTTTTAGTTTTCAGCCCTGTTATCAAGTTCGCAGGGCTCGTAAATCCTGACACTGAGGTTATGTGCCTCAGGCTTCGGATTGTAATAAACAAGGAACTTTTGCATCGATCCGTCGTAAAACATCTGGTAAGACGATACGAGATCATAACTCTCTTCAGACCTCGGAAGCTGCTCATCTACCTGGCCCTGTCTCGGAGCAAGGATATGGAGATAATCTGCATACAACCCTTGACGATACCGTTGATGGCAGTGGCGATACGACACCAACTTCTCATAAATGTATGATTCCCTGTACGAGTAGGGTAGCATGCCGGCTGCGTAAGTTATGATACGTGGGCGGCGGCTGCTATCTCCATTGATGGCCTCCCAATGCTTCTCGATATCTACGGCCTCTTGTTTCAGAATCTGCATAAAATTGACATAATCCCGGACACCAAGAGCCCTGTATTCCCCGATTGAGGAAATCCCATTGACAGAATGATTATAGGTATATACATTCTGGTAGAGCTGAAACAGGGTTAGACATAAAAGAAATCCTGTGAACAGGTATGCAGATCTCCACGTTGAAAGGTCTTCTTCTCTGGTTTCAAATGCACGACGAAGGAGATCCACTACAAGAATTACGGTTGAAGGTATATAAGGAACAAAGAAGCGAAAAGAAAACATCATGTGGTGAGTTGCCATCGTCAACCCATATAAAATCTCTAACAATAGTCCGATATAGAGCCACCAACCGCTTTCGAAGTGCTGACGCAGAATATCAATCATTCTATGTTTTGGTACCAGCAGAATAAGAACCAGAGCTACTACAGGAATTATTCCAATATATAGGAGATAAGAAGCAATATATCTTCCATTAAAAATCAAATCCCACAAATCCCCTTTTGGAGCCTTGACATAAAATGAAGTTGGGAGAAGATCGCCGTAATAATAAACACTGACAAAGAGCCAGGCAAGAGGCAAAACTGACGCTCCAGCCATGGCAATAACAACATGCTTAATCGATTTTGTTTTCGAAGCCGCATAAATGGTTACTGGCAGGAAGAATAGGATAGAATCATAACGTGTAAGAAAAGCCAAGCCGGCCAAAAAAAATATCAGGCAGAGCAGGTTAAGGTCCAGGGGGGATCTACGCTCTACTAGGAGGACGGTCACGGTTGCTAGAAAAAGAAGAACGGGGGTCTCCAATCCGCCAAAGGTCCATATCAAAACAGAGGGAGGCATCAATATCAATATTAGGGCCAATAATTGCCATAGTGGATGATTTCTAAACCGATACCACACGAGTACCGCTGAAAAAAGTAATAGGAGTAAAGCCAGGAATTTATTGCCAAGGACAGTATCGCCTGTCACATAGAATAATGAGGCCGAAAGTATGGCGTGAAAAGGTGAGGTCATGGCATTGATGAATTCACCTTCGTTGTAAACCAATGATCCAATATTGACGAAATTCTCTGCATACCGATAAGTTATATAAGCATCTTCAGCAGTGAAGTTGAAATAGAATATCGCGCTAACGGTTGTTATTAGCAGAATGAGTAGATGGGCATAGTAATAAAATTTCCTCATTTTCTTGGCGACAATCCCATCTGCTCTAAGCTCACCAGCCCACCCAGAAACAGCCAGCCGAGCATGCTGCTTCGAAACCCATTTAGGCCAAGATTATAGAAAAAGGGTAGTACCCAATCTCCTAACATTCCGGCCACAACCATCCCAGCCAGTCCACCCAAAGCGCCATAAACGTAGGCCTGGGCAAACCCGGCCGGAGCCTGCTTTCGTAGTTGCCAACCCAGCCAACCTATCTCCCACAAGAGCCACAAGAAGCAGATCAACCCTACTAATCCCATCTGAGCGACGATGTCTACATAGTTATTGTGAGAATTGAAACTGACCGCATAGCCCCTGATCGGAAAAAGAGGTGTATACCAATAGTAGTTGGCAAAGCCTAGTCCCAAGAAGGGATTAATTTTGATGATCTGACCCATGATCAACCAGGCATCAAAGCGGGTTGAGATACTGTATTCATCTGTACCAACGAGTCTCGACCACAGATACAGAGCTGACAGGGCTGCGACCGGAACCAGGGCCAGGCCGGCACGCCAAGAGCGAGCTGTGATAATCGCGGCTATGCAGACAAACACTGATAACCAACCTGATTTGTCCTCAAATTTCAAAATAAACAGAATGTAAAGCGTTACGAGTACCAGCCCTCCGAGGGCCAAACGCCAGCCTGGATGCAAATCTCCATTGAAAATGGCATGGCTGAAAGCCATCGCTACCAGCCAGACATAAAATACAGTACCCACGGGCTGAAACAGGCCTAGCGAGGGAAGCCCCAATACTGGAAACACTGAACGAACAAGAACAGACAAGCCGCCAATGGCTAAGAATGCCCAGCTCAACCAGCTCAACCAGCGCAAATCGTGCATCTGGTTCGCCACCAACAGGAAGGTACCGACCGAAAGCACGATGATGGACAGACCTCCAAGTTGGGCTCCCAACGGCGCATGGAGCGCGAAATTCAACCAAGGCAGTTGACCAACTCCAAACGAGATGACGGCTACAACTAGGAACGTCAGGAGCGGCCATACTGTGCGGGAAGGCACTAGCTGTATTTGGCGCTGGCTGACGATCATGTCCAAGAGCCAAAGACCGAGCAGCAGCCCTATCAGAATCATCGTCACGTTTAAGCCACTGGGACCAAGGAATGGTACGACCAGCCCGGCCACTGAGGCGATCAGTAAGCCGAGAGACGGCCAGCGCAGGAAGGCCAATACCACGCCAATTCCCAAAGGCAATATTAGGACTAGCGTCAACTGGCGTTGCGAAGCCACAAACGCCAGGGCGGCGATAAGCAGCAGCTCGCCAACGACGAGTAGTGGGCGCAGCCGAAGTTGTGAGAGGTCTAGAAATGGCTTCATTTGTAAGTTCTTGCCAGTTTCAATTGACGTAGGCCGCCCGACAGCCTGGATATAGATTCGCTCCGTGCAGCCCTCCGTTTATATTTAGCTATACAGCAGACTTACCAGTCTGTAGAACCGCTGACACGCTACGTATCTACAGAGGAGAACTCTTTGAGTTTCTGGTAATCGATCTTATCTGTAGACGTTTTCGGGAGAACATCTAAGAAAGAAAATAGGTCTGGCACCATGTAAGCGGGAAGGTTTTGTGCGCAGAATTGTTTTAACTCAATGATCGAAGGGCGGCTATCCATGTGATGACTGACGAAGGCTCTAATTCTTACTCCGTCGTCGTTTTGCAATGCGACCACTGCAGCTTCCTTTATTGCCGGATGGCGATATAAACCTGCCTCGATCTCACCCAGCTCAATACGGTAACCTCTCTTTTTCACCATCCGATCTCGCCGGGCGAGATAAATGTAATCTCCATCCGGGCCTTCGAATACGATATCCCCTGTTCTGTACCATTTTTTGCCTGAGGAATCAACCAGAAAAGCATTCGCCGTTTTTTCAGGCAGGTTCCAGTAACCGGTCATCATCCCCGCACCACTCGCGCACAGTTCTCCTTCCTTGCCAGATGGCACTTCCGTGCACAGCTCATCAAGGACTCGAATCTGGTAGTTGGAGCACGCTTTTCCGATAGGGTAGGAATTTACTCTTTCTTCCGGGATGAGTTGGGGGATTTCATAAAATGTACAAACGTTGGTTTCCGTTGGGCCATACAGGTTAAAATACCTTGGATTTGGAATCAGTTTCTTAAGAGCACGAAGATGCTTGACTGGAAAAACCTCACCAGCAAAAAGCACGATCCGGAGACTTGAATAATCGTATTGATCTAACTTCCCGTACTGAGCCAAGAAACCCAAGATGGAGGGTGCCGAATACCAAATCGTGATCTTGCTCTCTGAAATCACCGCGGCCAATCGGACAGGATCTTTTCCAATTTCCTCAGAGATCAGGACCAACGAGGCGCCATGTTTGATCGGCAGATATATATCCAGAATGGAAAGGTCAAAGTGAAAAGGCGCGTGGGAAGAAAAACGATCGTTGTAATCAGGTTGGAAAGCCTCTGAACACCAATCTACAAAACTGATCGCTGCTCGATGGGTGAGCATAACACCTTTAGGCTTGCCAGTAGAACCGGAGGTGTAAAGAATATAAGCAAGATCGTCAAGAGACAGGGTAACACTATCCACTGGCGAGATGGGTGTACTCGCCTGGGCCCCGTCTAACATCTCTTTGATATATTTGCCCCCACCTGTCTGGTCCAGTATCAGGAATCGCGGTGTATCTCCGTTGGTACTCCATTCAGAGGATAAGCCATCCACAAAGCACTCCTCTATGACCACCGCCTTCACCTGGCAGTCTGTGAGGATATAGGCATTTCGGGAAGCTGGTGCGCCTGGATCGACCGGAACGTACGCAGCGCCCGTCTTTAGTATCCCCAAAACGGCTGCCAAGGAATCGATGGATTTATGCAGGTAAATCCCCACACGATCCCCGCGGCGAACTCCCAGGTGGTGTAATCGATCGCGTAGTTGACTGGCAAGCGCGTTGAGTTCACCATACGTGATTGACCCTTGGCCGGGTTCGATGACCGCGATTCTACCCGGCTCGATTCCGGCAGAATGCTCTAGAAATTCAAACAAAGCCTTTGGAGTTTCCACAGTGACACCTCCAAGCCCCATTGAAACAATACTATCATGCTTAGAGAGGCAACCCGCGCGTGGAGGCTGCCTCTCTAAGCAAGGTCAAAGTGATTACGGACACACAATCCGATCAGGCAAGTTCAACTATCGGCCCAGCACGGGATGATCGCTCACCGCAAATCCGTGCATGCCGACAAAGTATCCAATGTCTGTCAGAACCGGACATCACTAAAAGAGTGTATAGATGAACGGTCCAACGCCGGAGGCGGATGCAAAAATCAAGAGCAATCCAAAGAGTAACAGAACTGCCACCATCGGGATCAGCCACCAAAGCTTGCGCTTCCACAAAAATGACAATAATTCACTGACTACTCCGAAGTTAGATGTCATGCTGCGAATGAAACTCTTCATCCTAATCTTTCCTTTCTATTCATCAGAATTCTTGCTCCAATGCAATCAACCGGCATATTACCGGAAACGCCCTCAACCAAAATCCTATTTCCTGACAACAAAGTCGTTTACGTAAAGTGTATCTATGTCGCTATTCCCAAAAGTGTTCAGCGCATTTGAAGGTGTGGTGACGATTGGTTCACCCCGCAAGTTGAAGCTGGTGTTCAATAAGACAGGTACCCCTGTCGCCTGACCGAATAGTTCAATGGCCCGGTAATACAATGGGTTACTTTCACGCCGTACGGTTTGCACGCGGCCAGTACCGCCTTCATGCGTTACAGCCTGGATGTGCTCGCCACACCCATCTCGCGTAGGACAGACCATCAGCATATAGCGCAGGGGATAATTACGGGCAGGGTCACCTGTGCCGGCATAAAACTCGCTGGCGCGCTCCTCCAAAATTACCGGGGCGAAGGGGCGGAAGGGCTCGCGAAACTTGATTCGAGCATTGACAATATTCTTCATCTCTGCACTGCGCGGATCGGCCAGGATAGACCGGTTGCCCAGTGCGCGGGGTCCCCACTCAAAGCGATCTTGGAAAAGACCGATTACTTTGCCAGCCACCATATCATCCACCATCATCTCTGCCCGGCGCTCAGGATCCTCGACGCGTTGGAAAGAGCGGCCAGTGGCTTCAATAGCACTTTGCGTTTCCTGAGCCGAATAAGCCTGCCCCCAATAGGCATGCTCCATGACGAACTTCCTTGGCTTGCCTAAAAGGACGTGATAGACATAGAGAGCTGCACCAAGCGCGCCGCCAGAATCCCCGGCCGCAGGCTGGATATATACATCCTCGAAGGGCGTTTCCCGTAGAATTCGGCCGTTGGCAACTGAGTTAAGCGCCACACCGCCGGCCATGCATAACTTCTTGAGACCGGTACGCTGGTGAGCATAATTAGCCATTTTCAACATGGTCTCTTCGGTGACGTATTGAATGCTGGCAGCGATATTCGCGTAGTGCTGATTTAGATTCGCAGTTGCTTCATCCCACTGCGGATGATCCTTCTTCGGATGTGTGGTGGGGGTGTAGAAATCTGACTCGTGCACTCGCGGGTCGCCAAACACCTTGGTGAAATTCCCATTGAAGGTTCTGGAGGTGGAATGGTGGAAGGAGAAGTATTCCATATTCAGGCGAAAACTGGCGTCATCACCAACTTCGAAGAGCTTGTAGACATCCTCAACCCGTGTCGGCTGGCCGTAAGGGGCCATACCCATCACCTTATATTCCCCTTCATTCACCTGAAAGCCCAGAAATGCAGTGAACGCTGAGTACAGGAGCCCCAGGGAGTGAGGGAACTTAACTTCTCCAAACAGGTCGATCCGGTTCTGCCCTTTTCCATCCCAATCGGCGGTAGCTTTTCCTATGGTCGCTGTGGTCCATTCCCCAACGCCATCAATGGTCAGAACGGCTGCCTCGTCGTAGGGAGAACAGAAAACGGCGCTGGCCGCGTGGCTCAAATGGTGCTCCACGAAAAGTAGTTTCTCATCAGGAATATTTAGCGTGGTGAGGATGTGTCCTTTGATCCACAATTTGTCATTGAACCAGGTGATCATTGACTCTCGGAACACGCCCCAGGACTGGGGGAATGTCTGCAAGGATGTCAACAAGATGCGCTCGAATTTCTGCAGTGGCTTCTCATAAAAGACCACATAGTCCAGATCCTGAGCTGTAATCCCGGCTTGGCGCAAACAAAAATCGATGGCGTGAGTTGGGAAGCCGTAGTCATGCTTTATGCGGGTAAAGCGCTCTTCCTCAGCGGCGGCCACCAACAAACCGTCTTGTAATAAAGCCGCGGCTGCGTCGTGATAGTAACAAGATATACCCAAGATGTACATTAGTATAGCCTCCGTGAATCATCGAGAGTCTGATCATGCGTTGTGCGTTCCAGCCATTTTGAGCGGCCATGTGGACGCAGCGCCAGTGGGTCCCCAAAAAACCGCACACCCAAACCAAATGGCATGAACAAAGTAAAATAAAATACGGTCAGGATCAACCGGCCAATTAGATCGCCCATGAATTGGCCAAATTGTTTCCAAGCGTGCCATACTTTTCGTAAAGTTTCCATTTTCCTACCACTCCTGCTTCAATTATTTTTTTCCTTTAGCGCAGTCCTATGAAGAGAGTTGTCAATATGATCAATCTCTCGTAGGGCTTGACTAAACGTGTTCCAACAAAAGGTGTATGCCTGAGTGACCCCGCTCCTTGTAAGAGACATCAGAGCGCCCATTAACCTGCCAGAACTCAGCGCTGCCCACCGGACGGTCAGCAAGTGGATGTTCCACTTCGTCATGGGTAATGATAGGCGGGACAGCCAAGGACATGTTGCTCTGCAAAATACTGATGAGCTGGGCCAGATTGCCCACGCTGGGTTTGCGCAGAAAAATTCTCAGATGCATAACCCAAGGTTCATTTTTAATGTTTCCAAGCTAGACTTTGTATAGGTCAGAAAAAGAAGCCAGGATTTCATCCCCATTGACGTCCGCAGTGCGGAATTTAAACGCGTCAAATCACCATCCCGAGTATGCTACGGGAGACCTGATTTAATTTTGCATGACGGGGTCAATACGGATTTTTACCCTCTCCAATAGACAACCAGCTTTCTTTATACCAGCCTAGCGCGCTCCGCCATTACGACATGAGCATGCCGGCTAATCTTGCGCCTTTACTGGTTTGGATTCCCCAAAATCCAGCCTATTTGTCAATCACGAAGCATCTGACTCAAATGCTGGTACAGTGTTAAGTTCGAGACCATGACGGTTATCTTCTAACAAGGTTACAAACGTCATAGCGAAATATGTAACTAAATGAGCTATAGCTGGGCTTTATTCTGAATCCTAAACATATGGGGTTCTTGAGTGCTACAACCTTTGATGTATGGACGGGCTCCTAAAAGGTATCGTCTTCTGGCTTCCTTAATGGTCTAATTTAGAAGCAGCCAGAACTCCTAGGTTGAGCGCTATTGTTCGTTTGAACCCCAAAAACACGATTCCTCGCGCTCTGAACTGGATTACAACCGAACTAAGAAGAATCTATTTCAAATATATTTGAATAAAGTTTGTCTAGGCTGTTATTAATATAATATCAGATTTTTTTAATAGGGTCAACAAACTATCTCACCGGCGTAGGGTGAATGCACATAATGTCAGCTTTATCGACTATCACCCATTGACAATGATCAAATATAACTATATAATTTAGTTGGTTGTCACAACCAACTAAATTATATTTATTTCTTAGCCTTCAATCCAGACGTTGAAATCCGAAAATTTCATAACAGGCCTTCGTCGCACCATTGTGTGAGAGTAAGGAGGTGGCCGGCAGATCGTTTTCAAATGAGCGTAGCACACCATTATTCGCCGTTCTATGGTCCTCAGTGAAGTCCAAATTTACCGTTAGAGGAGTCACCTATGAAAGCAAAACGTTTCTTCAAGTTTGTTACCCTGCTGGTCA
>JAICQC010000159.1 GCA_025938055.1 Anaerolineales bacterium
CCGGTAAACGGACGGGACTGTTGGCAAAGCGATGAGTCTCTGTCAACCTGAGGTGCTTGCCGTCGAGCGAGCCGACCATAGTCCGCCCGCTTTCGGCGCCGAGATCCACTGCCAGATAATTGCGAGTCGCTGTCATCATCAATCCAAGTGAAAATATTCTTCCAGCTCGACGAAGGTTTCATCTGGACGGGCATTGGCATCCGTGTACGAAGACATGAATTCCTGCCAGCGTGAGTTCACGTCCTTCGCCGCCATTTTCGCCTGCGCGGTTGCCAGATCTTCTTCCGTTTCGAAATAGCCAAAGATCAGCCCGTCCTCGCGCATAAATAAAGTGTAGTTATGCCAGCCGGTTTCCCGCAAGGCAGCGAGCATCTCGGGCCAGACGTGCTTATGCTGCTCTTTGTACTCAGCGAGCCGATCCGGGCGAACTTTGAACTGAAAACCTACGCGTTTCATAGGAAGTTTTAAGATGATTTAGAGTGTCACTTCGGCAGTTGACAATCCTGCTGCCGAAGTGACATTTTTCAGATCTGACCTACTTCATTACAATTTGACTAAAAGTCAAAATCATCAATATTATCTGCATTGAAGACGAAGGGTGTGCCAAGCAGGACGCTGAGCCCTCCATCGGCATCCTCTTCAATCGTGTATTCACCGAGTCTGCCCGCTTCAAATGTTGCACCTGCTTCAGCCGTAAGCGAGCCAGTTGCCAATGCATGCATGGCATAGACAGCCAGATAACCCAAGTCACCCGGATTCCAAAGAGCGAATTGTGGAGAAGCGCCATTCTGGACATATTCGCGCATTTGGTTCGGAGTACCAAGCCCGGTAACGAACACCTGGTCGATCAGGCCTGCATCCGTAACAGCGCGGGCGGAGGCAGCGATACCCACAGTGGTCGGCGCAATAATGACTTCGAGATCAGGGTATTTGGTGAACAGGGCCTGTGCTTCGTTGTAGCTCTTGGTGTCATCATCATCACCGTATACGACCTCGACCAGTTCCAAGTTGGAATATTCAGGCTTGGCGAGTTCTTCCTGCATCACTTCGATCCAGGCGTTCTGGTTTGGGGCCGTGGACGTGGCACTCAAGATGGCAATTTGGCCACCATCTTCTCCGGCCAGTTCAGAAGCCATCTGGATTTGAACCGCGCCGATACCTGCAGTCTCTGCCTGATTAATGTGCAGATCGCGGCCATCGGGTGCAATCCCAGAGTCCCAGGTGACGACGGGGATACCAGCCTCTTTGGCGGCCTGACCGGTGGGCACGAGAGCATCGGCATCATTGGCGGAAATCGCCAGAGCACAGGGCTGCTGTGCGATTAAGGAATTGAGCAGAGTGATCTGTTCTGTGGCATCGGCGGTAGCAGAACCTTGATACAATACAGTTATGCCCAGTTCCTCGGCAGCTTCTTGCGCACCGTTATTTGCAGTATCGAAATAAGGGTTGCCAAGGTTCTTCGGAACCAGCACATAATCCCCTTCACAGGCGGCAGCCGAAGGTTCTGTTGCTGGAGCGTCCGTGGCAGCTGGTGCTTCTGTTGCCGGGGCTTCGGTGGCAGCCGGAGCCTCGGTCGCAGGAGCTTCCGTAGCGGCGGGGGGTTCCGTGGCAGTCGCTGCCGGAGCGCAGGCGCTCACCAAGAGGACGAGGACGGTGAGTACCAATGAGAACGAGCGGTGTTTCATTTTCTATCTCCTTCGAATTTGTAAATTAGTTGTGACATACTGATACGTGGGTTATGCGGGTGTATGTATTGCTCCAGCCTCCTTTCCAAACAGAGGGTGAGATTTGGTATCAGGCGCTCGCCTGGGACCAGCACAGGAAGGGTCATCAACCACCGGCAAGGATCGGCGCTCGGGACCAGAAGAAGAAAAGGAAGAATGCCACGAACATAAGCAGGACACCCAGAACAGCAAAGACCAATTGTCCATTCCGTTGAAATCGCTTTAGAAAGGAAGCCTGCTGCGCGATGTTGGGAAGTAAAATGGAAAGGATCAGGAGCAAACCGATCACCACACCCTGCACCTGACCCTGGATATTCAGCAACCCCATCCCAAAACGCATCAAGCCGATCAGGAAAAGCGAAAGCACCGCGCCCAGCATCGTGCCTCGCCCTCCATTGATATCCACCCCTCCCAAGACCACAGCCGTGATCACGGCAAGCTCCAAACCGGTGCCAATGTCTGGACGGGTGCTCCCGAAGCGCGCCGCCAAAATCAAGCCCGCCAGCGCCGCCATGAAGCCGGATAATGTGTAGATGATGAACTTAATTCGTTCCACCGGCACGCCGGAATACAGGGTGGCGTTTTCATTGTTTCCAATTGCATACAGGTAACGACCGAATGTTGTTCGGTGCAACACGAGACCAAAAACGATTGCTAGTACGATAAATAACGCCACGGAAAATGGAATGAGGGTATCGAACATCCGTCCCTGTCCCAAATAGGTAAATGCCTCTGGGTAGCCGCGCGCTGCCTGGTCGCCAAGAAAGCCATAGGCGAGACCACGATAAAAGGCATATGTGCCAAGAGTGACGACGAGCGAAGGTAATTTGACGCGGGCAACGAGATACCCGTTCAGCATCCCCCCGAGTGTACCAAGCAACAGTGCCGCTAGCGCTGCGACCCAAATGTTGACACCGTTGTTATGCAACAGACCCATGAATGAGGCGCTCATGCCCAAGTTGGACGCTATAGACAAATCGATGTTGCCTGTGATGATGATGAAGACCATCGGCAACATCATCAAGCCAATTTCCATGAAGTCAGAAGAGGTGCGCGAAAGGTTGCGGGCATCCAGAAAAAAAGGAGAAAGACGGACGTTGATCAAGATGTCAAGGAGGATCAACGCAACGAGCATCCACTCCCAGCGCTGGAATTTTTGGAGGAAGGAACGCCGCGGCGGGAATTCGCTGATCAGCGTGGACGGTTGTGATTCGGTGATCACTTGTGCTTTCATTTACCTGTCCTCTCTAACCGACTCAGGATCCACTTATCAGAGATCACGGCAATCAAAATCAATAAGCCTTGCGCCGCTAGCTGCCAGAACGGCGAGATGCGGATCAACGTCAACGAATTTTGGATGATGCCCAGCAGGAGCGCCCCGAGCACCACACCGGTGACCGTTCCCACGCCGCCGCTGATGCTGACACCTCCGACGACCGACGCTGCCACCGTTTGAAGTTCAAAGCCCGCGGCTGTATTTGTCTGTGCGGACTCAAATCGTGAGACCCAGAGAACAGCTGCGAGCCCGGAGAGCAGACCACTGATCAAGTAGACCAAAAACGTGATTCGCTGCTTGCGAATTCCCGTAAATTGCGCCGCCTCTGGGTTGCTGCCGACGGCAAAGATATCGCGTCCCGTGCGTGTGTAGTTGAGGAAAAAATACACAACCACTGCAACTAAGATCGCAATAAGTACCATGTTCGGTAGACCTAACGGAGTGCCTTTGGATAACGTCTTGAATGCTACAGGTAATTCGAAGGAATTAATCCAAGTACCCTGGCTGTAATAAAAGACTAACCCGCGGTAGATGCTCAACGTGCCGAGCGTGGCGATAATGGGAGGGACGCGCCCAAACGTAATGATGAGCCCGTTGAACGTTCCCAGCACCGTGCCTAATGCCATCCCCAGGAGAACCGTGAGGAGTACTGGAATTTCGGGATTCTCCTTCACGACAAACGCAACCATCATCCCGACCAGCCCAATCATCGAGCTGACAGAAAGGTCAATGCCGCGTGTAATGATGACCATGGTCTGTGCTAACGCCACAATCGCCAGAATAGAAATGTTTAAGAGAATATCCTGGAAATTGTCTAAGGTCAGGAAGGAAGGCGCCCGCAGAGTGACAGCAATTACTAAAATGAAAATGAAGAGACTGATTCCCGCCTCACGGAAGCGGATGAGAGTCCAGAGGATGCCCTCGCGAGCGACAGAGGTTTGGATGGCAGTGGGAGTTTGCGCGGTCACTGTGGGGTTCCTGCCTTTATGTCTTGGGTGGCGGCTGAGATGATGTTTTCCTGCGTGGCTTTGGCACGCGAGAATTCTGCGGTCACATAACCTTCCCGCATCACAAGTACACGGTCGCTCATCCCCAGGATCTCCGGTAATTCAGAAGAGATCATCAAAATAGACAATCCCTCGGCTGCCAGTTTGCTCATCAATCCGTGCACCGCGGCTTTGGTGCCGACGTCGATTCCGCGAGTGGGTTCGTCTAGAATAAGAATACGGGGATTGGTGGACAGCCACTTGGCAAGCACCACTTTTTGCTGATTCCCACCCGAAAGCTCACGCGCCAGTTGCCAGATATTATTCGCGCGCACTTCCATTTGACGAGCCGCGTTAAAAGTCGACTTCCGCTCGAGTGTATCTCGCAGCCATCCCCTTTGGGCATAGGCGGGAAGCATCGGTAAGCTGATATTTGGAGTGAGCGGCATCGTGGGAATTAAGCCGTGCAATTGCCGGTCTTCGGGGACATAGGCCAGCCCAAGACGGATGGCTTGTAAAGGCGACGTGATCCTCACCTCGCGGCCTTCCACTTCAATTCGTCCTCCTGTAGCGGGTTCGACGCCGAAGATCGCTCGCGCCACGTTTGTACGCCCCGCGCCGACCAGACCCGCCATACCCAGGATTTCTCCGCGCCGCAGTTCAAAACTGACATCGTGAAAGGATCCGGCTCGGGATAGATGTTCCACTTTCAACACAACCTCACCCGGTTGGACATCTTGTTTAGGGAACAAGTTGTGAATAGTACGTCCCACCATCATGCGAATGAGCTCATCGCGAGTTACCTCTTGCATCGGTCGTGTGCCTACGTAAGTACCATCCCGCAAAATCGTCACACGATCAGCCAGGGCGTAGAGCTCTTCCAACCGGTGCGAGATGAAGATGACCGCAGTTCCTTCCTGACGCAAACGCCGCACAAGACGGAACAGATCGTCCACTTCATGGAGTGTCAGCGAGGAGGTCGGCTCGTCCATGATTAGAATCCGGGCGTTGATCGAAAAGGCACGCGCGATTTCTACCATTTGCTGCTGCGCGATGCTCAGGGCACGCGCTTTTTGCTTGAGGTCGAGCTTAACGCCAAGCGATTCGAGCAGCTTGCCTGCCTCTGCATAAAGCTTGCGCCAGTCTACTCGCCTCCCTGTGGTCAGCGGCTGGCGGCCGACAAAAATATTCTCTGCCACGTCCAAATCGGGAAAGAGACTGAGCTCCTGATAAATAGCCGCAATTCCCGCTTGACGTGATTCGCGCGCATCGTTGAAATGTACAGGCTCCCCATTCAGCCAAATCTCCCCTGCATCCGGTTGGTGAACACCGGTGATAATCTTGACCAGAGTGGATTTTCCGGCGCCGTTTTCCCCCAGGAGGGCATGCACCTCGCCGGGACGCAGCTCAAACGAGACATCGTGCAAGACTTCCACCCCCGCGAAGCTTTTTCGAATGCCTTTCAGCTCCAGTATGTTTTCACTCATTTGACCGGTACCCCCTCTTCTTCACATATCGTAAATGGAACGCCCACTGCTTTCAATCGCTCTGCCCACTCCGAAGAGAGCTGCTGATCGGTGAATAAGCGATTAATTTTCTCGGGGCGCGCAAACGAGGTCAAATCTTCTTTGCCAAACTTAGTGGAATCCACTAACGCAAACAGCTGCTGTGACGATTCGATCGCCTTGCGCTTAATCTGCGCCTCCGAAAGAAGGACCTCTGTTAATCCACGTTCCAGACTGAACCCACTGCAGGATAAAAAGGCTTTTTGAATGTGCAGTTCCTCAATGATGCGTTCACTCAATAAGCCGGTGACAGAAGATGATTCATTATTGACGATACCCCCGATGAGAATAACGACGTTTGTGGAGTTCTGTGCCATTTCCCTGGCCACCTCAAAACCGTTCGTCATCACGCGCAAGTGACGGCGTTCCGATAACGCCTTGGCGAGGTAATAGACGGTGCTGCTGGCATCGAGCAAAATGGAGTCACCATCATTAACTAAAACAGCCGCCTCACGTGCAATCGCAAGTTTGGCAGCTGCATTTTGTTGATAGCGTCTTACAAAGGAATTGTTTTGAAATTGATCCTGCTGATTTAGTACGGCGCCCCCATGGACTCGCACCAAGACTCCCTGTTCTTCCAGCGCGTTGAGATCATTCCGAACCGTCCCCTCCGAGACATCCAGGGCTCGTGCCAGTTCGGGGACACGTAAACCGGGCTGTTTACGCAGGGTATCTATAAGAGATTGGCGACGTCCGTAAGTCGTCACGGCATTCCTTTGTTGAATTTTGTTGTTTTTTGTGGAATTTGACAAATTCATAATATCAAATTTGTTATTTGTTGTCAATATATATTTGCTACGTGAAGTAATCGAAAAGAACCCGGTTTGCGAGTTCTTTTTCTTGGTGAAGGCTTCCGTAGAAATAGATCACATGATGAGCCAACAAGTCGTTCCTTGTTTCAAATGTACATTCTCCTGCACCCATTGACTTGGTTCGCATTTATTTTATGGACTGCAAGGCATCGTTCATTTGGGTTACAACGTCTTCATGATTCGGAAGCATGTGAAGGGCTTTCCGCAGCGGAATATTCCGCTCGTCGAAGATGACCATGCGTAGAAAGCCAGGTGCTTCCACACGATCCAGCACCTCCATCATAACGTTGCGGGCAGCGGACTCGCCCAGGATTTCACCTACAAGGTCATCCACCGTGTAAGGTCCGCGCGCGTCCGGGTCTTGATATGGAACCGACCAATGCCAGGAACCCGAGCCAACTTCCAGGGTTGTGTTATCGCCCGGCAAGGTGACAGAGGCAGTTGTGTTCGCAGGGACACGAACATAGAGATCGAGCTTCCCGTTTTCGATCCTCCACGCGCATTCCGCCAAGCCATAGGGAGTATGGTGGGTCACGCGACAGTGCGTGAGTCCACCGCCGGGGCGAGGTCGAATCTCAAGGCGGCGGTAGCCCGGTTCGGCGGGAGCCAGACCGCCAATTGTCCGGTGCATCCAATCTGCGACCGCGCCGAAGGCATAATGGTTGAAGGATGTCATCTCGCCGGGGTTGATCGTTCCATCGGGCAACATGCTGTCCCAGCGTTCCCAGATCGTGGTCGCGCCCATTGTGACCGGGTACAGCCACGAAGGACATTCCTGCTGCATCAGGAGTCGATAAGCAGCCCGGTAATGACCCGTGCTGCAAAGCGCATCGCAGATGAGTGGTGTGCCGACAAAACCAGTACGGATTTGATAACCGCTGTCGCGCACCAGTTCGGCAAGCCGGTCCCCGGCATGCTGGCGCTGTTCGGCGGTGGGAAGCAAATCAAAGACGATGGCAAGCGCGTACGCGGTTTCGGCGTCGTTCATGAGGCGCCCGGCAGGCGTGATATATTCACGGGCAAAAGCATTTCGCGCGTGATCAGCCAGAGCGGAATAACGAACCTGCTCCTCTGAGCGTCCAAGCACTTCAGCGGCGTGAGCTACGAGTCTTGCTGAATGGGCAAAGTAGGCACTGGCAATAATTGCTTTATCCGTACGAGCCTTTGCTGGATGCTCAGGCGGCGCGGTCGGGTCAAGCCAATCGCCGAACTGGAACCCTTTGTCCCAAAGATATCTTTCCCCCGCCAATGCCGCGACAGTATCCACCCAGGCACACATACTTTCGAATTGATCGGCAAGAATCTCTATATCGCCATATCGCTGGTACAGCACCGAAGGGACGACGGTCGCTGCATCTGCCCAGGCAGCTGCACCGGCGCCATTCCCCAGCACATTCGGAACGACATGCGGTACAGTCCCTCCCAGCTTGTGTTGTTCGATCGCCAAATCTTTCAGCCAGGATTGCAGGAAACCGCTCGCATCATATAAGAAGGACGCTGTTGGCGAAAATACTTCCAAATCGCCGGTCCAGCCCAGGCGCTCATCGCGCTGTGGGCAGTCGGTGGGCACATCCAGGAAGTTGCCGCGCATGCCCCAGACCACGTTTTCATGCAGGCGGTTGAGCAAGGGGTCCGAGCAATCAAACCACCCCGTTCGCTGCATATCCGAATGGATGACAACCGCATGAAGATCTTCCAGCTTCAATTCGCCCGGCCAGTCATTGACTTCCACATAGCGGAAACCGTGAAACGTGAATCGCGGCTCCCAGGTTTCGGTCTCCCCGCCCCGTAGCGTGTAACGGTCTGTTGCTTCGGCAAAACGGAGTGGACGCGTACCAAGCTCGCCATGTTCCAACACTTCGGCATGACGCAGGGTGATGGTGTGCCCGGCAGGGCCCTTTACTTGAATCGACACCCTGCCGACAAGATTCTGCCCAAAATCGACGATCGTCTTTCCAGAGGGCGACTGGGTAGTGAACACAGGCACAATCGTTTCGATCCGGCGAACCGGCGGTCCAAGAGGCGCTTCCAATGCATTCATATCCCATTCAATGTTGCGGACACCTGCCCATTTCGAATCATCGAAGCCCGGGGACGACCAACCGGGATGTTCCAATCGGGCGTCGTAGGTCTCGCCGTCATAAATGTCGTTCATGAGGATGGGACCCATCGCTGCACGCCACGCTTGCGCCTCATCAGTAACGATGCGCTCGCTGGAGCCATCGTCGTATTGAATTTCCAGCTGCGCCAACAGGGCGAGGTGTCGTCCGTACGTATTTCGCTGCCCACCTCCAAAACCAATTCGTCCGCGGAACCAGCCGTCCCCTAGAATCACGCCCATGGCGTTCTGACCCTCTCGTAGCATTCCTGTGACATCGAAGGTTTGATAGCGCAGGTGCTGGTCGTAGACGGTCCAGCCGGGAGAGAATACGTGGTTGCCTATTATGTTTCCATTGAGCTCGGCCTCATATAACCCAAGCGATGTGATGTACAGACGCGCGGACTGGATACCAGCGCGAAGTGCAAACTCGCGGCGCAGCAAGGGAGCTGGTTGTGGCTGGCTGTGGTCCTCCTCCCAATCCGGCGTAATGAAACGCGCGGTCCAATCTTCTGTTTGAAGGAGTCCTGCCTCTATTGGAGTTGCTGCGCTCCAGGCAGAGACCTGCCCATCCCTATCCCAGACGCGCACCCTGACTGTGAGGCGTTCACAAGAAGCGAGGGGGGTGAACGGCCAATCCACCAGCACGGATTGATCGGACTCAACTCGGTCGGTGCTCCCGCGAGGCTGGCCATTCGCGTCATGTGCCTCGATCTCATAGGCAGTCTGATGCCAGTCTTGATTCTCAGTTTCCACGATCCAGGACAGCCGAGGGTGATCTGTACCGATCCCAAAGGACTCGCGAAGGTGCTCAATACGAACGCTCAATGTAGTCATAGAAAGTTTTTCCTTGGTCACTTAATAAGATTATTCTGACGTGTGCACAAAACTATACAGGTTCAACCGGCACTTCCCCCCATCTTATTCACTCTACTCAGGAGGAATGTATTAGCCTTTTACAGCGCCAGCTGTGATTCCTGCAACGATCTGACGGTTGAAAAATAGGAAGATCACTAAGGGTGGAATTGTGATCAAAAGAATATTCATGAAGAGCAGATTGTACGAAGTGTTGAACTGACTCTGAAAATTGTAGAGGGTGAGTTGCACAGTCACGTTTTCGTTTCCGGGCAGGTAGTAGAGGGGATTGGTGAAATCGTTAAAGATGGCAACAGACTGCACAACAATCACCGTGCTGACGACAGGCTTCAGAAGTGGAAAGATGATCTCG
>JAICQC010000283.1 GCA_025938055.1 Anaerolineales bacterium
AAGCGGCGGCTCCTCGCGGCTGACCAGTACGAGCTGCAGAGACGCGGGAATATGATCGAGTAAATAGGTGATCCCCGAATGGATGGACTCGTCGGTAATTACATGATAGTCATCCAGTACCAGTGTGAGGGGTTCACTTTCGCCGAGCTGGTTGATGATCTCCGTCATGATCGACGTTACATCGCGCTGACTCGCGGCGATGTGCAGTTTGATCCCCACTGTCTGGAAGGCAGCCATCAAGCCGCGCATAAAACGGATGGGGTCGTTATCTTCCGAATCGAGCGACAGCCAGGCGACATTGGACTTTCCCAGTTGGAGCCATTCCAACGCCAGCGTTGTTTTGCCAGACCCCGCGGGCGCTAAGATCGCGGTCAATGGACGCCGGTCGATAAGAGTGGCTGTCAGGCGCGGGCGCGAGACGACCGACTGGTGAAGCACCGGAGGACGAAGTTTTGTCTTCGGGAACGGGGCAGACCGCATTCCAAAAGTTTAACATGAAACGCGGGTTGTCTCTGAGAATGTGGATTACATGGATTGATCGAGAGCAGATAATAATTCCGAGAGATGAGTACCTTCCAGACTCGGCAGGATGAGGTCGGCACTCCCCACCCGCTCTGGCGGTCCCAAGCCGACCGAGCGGAATCCACCGGCGCGCGCAGCTTCGATTCCTGCGATGGCATCCTCCACCACCACACACTCTGAGGGTTGTAAGCCCAGCTCGGCAGCAGCATACAGGAATAGATCGGGAGCCGGTTTCTGACGCGCCACACTATGACCATCTGCGATGGCATCCAGCAGGTTGGCGATGCCAAGCCGCTCAACGACCTCCGGAGCATTCTTGCTGGCGGAGCCAAGGGCGGACTTCAACCCTGCTGCGCGGATCTCTTCGAGCAGCCCACGCGCGCCAGGTAATAGATCACGCGGAGTGATTTCACGAATGAACTCCAGATAATAGCGGTTCTTGCGCTCCATCATCTCTTCCAGTTCCTCTTCCGGGAATTTGCGGTCGCGCAGGATCAGTAGCAGCGAAGCGCGGCGCGGGATGCCGCGCAGCGCTTCGTTCGCTTCACGTGTAAATGGAATGCCCAGCTCATCGGCAAGGCGCCTCCAGCCGCGGTAGTGATATTCGGCGGTATCGGTCAGCACGCCATCGAGGTCAAAGATAAAGCCTTTGATCATCCGGCTCCGTCAGCATCAGTCACGATTACAGGGTTTGTGATGTCCGCAATCTGCAATTTGCCCCCGTGCATAAACCGGAATGAAAGACTCTTCCAGTGCCGGGGCAGGCGCGGCTGGGTGGACCAACCTTCCGGGGTCACTCGCAGACCCCCAAACCCGAATACAACCGCCTGCCAGCTCCCCCCAGCCGAGGCGCCGTGTATGCCGTCGCGGGCGTTGTGACGGATATCGCGCAGGTCAGCGCGCACCGCACGGATGAAGTGTTCATAGGCGTCTTCTGGCTTTCCCACATCACAAGCCATGATCGCCTGGATCGATGGACCCAGCGAAGACCCATGCGTATGATCGGTGCGCGGGGTGTAATAGTCATAGTTGACGCGCACCTGTTCATCTGTGAACTGGTCGCGTAGCAGGTATTGCAGCATCAAAACGTCCGGCTGCTTAATGATCTGCGTCTCATTGCAGCCTTCGATTCCGAACAGCGCCTGCACAGAGATGTCACGCGGCTCCAGCGCTGCCAGATCCACCGGGCGGCGCTGGAAATAACCTTCGAATTGCTCGATCAAACCATCAGGTTGAATGGGAAGATAAATATTCGTCAGCACTTCTTTCCATTTAGCAAGGAGGCTGTCGTTCAGATCAAGGCGCTCAATCAAATCATCTGCCTTGGAAGGAGCACGAGACTTCAGCCATTCCAGAACATCCAGCGCCGTCTGCAAGTTCCACTGCGCCATGCGATTGGTGTAGAAGTTGTTATCCACATGGTCATGATATTCGTCGGGACCAATCACATCGTTGAATTCATAGCGCTTTGCATCGGCATCCCATTCGGCGCGTGAAGCCCAGAACCTGGCAGTGTCGAGAATCAGTTCCGCGCCCTTCTCGACAAACCAGCCTTCGTCACCCGTGACCTGCCAGTAAAGGTGAGCAGCGTACGCCACATCCGCCGATATGTGGATCTCGATGTCGCCGGTCCAGATACGGATCAGTTGCGTGCGGTCGGCATAATGCGGTACCCAGGTCGGCGTGACCTCTTTACCTGTATCCGCGCTTTCCCAGGGGAACTGCGCGCCCTCGAATCCATTGGCACGCGCCTTTTCGCGTGCCCCCGGCAAACGTTCGTAACGGTACTCGAGCAGGTTGCGGGCGATGTGAGGCGCGGTGTATATGAAGAGCGGCAGCATGAAAATCTCGGTATCCCAGAACGAGTGCCCGCGATAGCCAAAGCCGGAAAGGGTCTTCGCGCCGATATTGACGCGCGAATCATTTCGCGGCGCGGCGATCAGCAATTGGAAGAGGTTGAAGCGGATGGCAAGCTGCGCTTCGTCATCTCCTTCGATCTGAACGTCGCAGCGCTCCCACTCCTGCGTCCACGCCTGTCGATGGGCATCGAGTGCGGAATCCCAACTGTGCACGGCGCGGACATGCTCAACAGCCATGCTCACCGGGTCTGCTGTATTCCGTGAGGTGACAATCCCGACAGATTTAATCACCGTGACAGGCTCGCCGCGCCGGGCGGGAAGAGACATCCGCAAGGTGGGAATGTTCTGCGCATCCCAATAATCCCGTTGCATTACATCCAAGCTGGATTCCAGACGCATGGCAAGCGCCACATCGATGTGACTTGCGCGTGTGCGGCTATGGAGGTAATAGGCTCCCTCGCGTTCTCCTTGGTCAACCCACTGCCAGTGCAGGAATCCCTCGTTGTCCATATTCCCATTCAGGCTGGCGCGGACCTCCAAAGTACCATCGAATTCGGGTACGATCTGACAACGGATGCACAGCAAATGCTCATCGGCCAGGGAGGCAAAGCGCTCGAAGACCAGTGTGGCTCGATCCCCAGCCGGTGAGCGCCAGCGCACGGTACGCGACAGCACCCCTGTTTGTAGATCAAGATGGCGGTCGAAATATTCGACTGTTCCGCTGTCGAGCGAAAACCGCTGACCGTTCAAGTACACAAACAGCGGCAGCCAGTCCGGTGCATTTGCGAGTTCCGTAAACACCACTGGCACATCGTCAAAAACACCGTGGACGAAAGTGGCGCGGCTGTCATCCGGGTAGCCTTCCTCGAAGGCACCGCGGGTGGAGAGATAGCCATTCCCGATGGTGAAAATGGTCTCTTTATGATGCTGTTTTTCAGGGTTGAATTTTTCTTCAGAGATCTTCCACATAGGGTTTCTTATTATTGAGAGTTGCTTCCAGTGTAACGTAAGCTATGAGTCAATCTCCTTAAACTTGATATCCTCATGCAGCCTCGCGCTCGCCGATCTGTTCCACCACGGCGCGGTTGCCGGCAAACGCCAGGAACGCCGCGCCAAAAGCTAAGGTAAGCATGAACGCCAGCGTGCCTGCCACCAGGCTTAGCACCAACAGGAAAGCAAGCACAAGAACAAACACAAGATTCCTCCCGATGAAAACGGCGGCATTCCGTAATGCCTGGAGGACTAAGGGTTGTGTCTGTTCGAACAGAAACGGGAGTGTAAACAATTGCAGCAAGAGCCAGGCTGACAAAAGCGTGACGTACAATCCCTGGATCAACGAAGCCAAATCGGTATTATCCGTCAGTCTCGCTGTCAGGTAATAATCACCGGTCAGGAGTCCGATAATGAGCAGATTCACCAACCCCCAGCGCCAGCCGGGAGCCCAGTACGTACGGATAGCCTGAAGGAAATCCCGTTCATTGGCGGATTCTCCGTGGGCGATCCGGTTGGCGTAGAAAAAGAGTGCCAGGGTTGCCGGTGGGCCCGTGATGACCAGGAGATTGGCAAAGATGAACAGGAGATTGACGATGAGAATCGTCCAAAGCTCCTGCCACGTGTCTCGAACTGCTAAACCAAGGGTTTTGAGAGCCATATTCGCCTGCTGTGCCACTGCGGAATTCAGCCTTTGATGCCTGTATATGCCACGCCCTCAATATAATACTTGCTAAAAAGAAAGAAGAGCACAAGCACAGGGATGGCATTGAACATGGCTCCCACAAGCGTCAGGTTCCATTGTGCGCTGAATTGCTGCCGAAAGATGCTGAGAGCCACGTTGAGTACGTATTTATCTGGTGAATTCAAATATAGGAGTGGTGGAAGGAAGGCGTTCCACATTGCCTGGAATTGCAGGATAAAGACCGTCAATAGAGCCGGTCGCGTCAGCGGCAGGATTACGTCGCGGTAAATCTGTCCGTGGCTGGCGCCATCGATAAAAGCTGCCTCCTCAAGATCCTTGGGAATCGATTTAAAGAACTGCGTCAGGAGAAAAATACTCCCGGCGCCTACCGCGCCCGGCAGAATCAAGGACCAGAAGGTATTAATGAGGCGCAGCTTCGTCATCAGCACGTAGGCGGGAATCAGGGTGACCGCACCTGGAATCATCATAGTCGCCAGCATGAAACTGAAGACGACATCCCGACCCGGAAATTCCAATCGCGAAAAGGCATACGCCGCCATGGAGCAAAAGATGACCTGCAATGTGGCAACGGTCACCGCCAGGAATGCCGTATTGAACAGCCAGCGCGGGAATGTGCCGCCGTTACCGAGATCTGTATTCCACACCCTTGACCAGTTCTCGACCTGCCACTCCGCGGGGAAAAAAGTTGGCGGGAAGCGAATAATCTCCGCATTGGCCTTGAATGTGCCCAACGCCGCCAGGATGAATGGCATGAACAGGATGATTCCGATCGCGCCCAGCAGCAGGTATCGCAGGAAGATGTTTACATAGTGGAGCGCGGGTTTCCGGGGCGGCTGAGTCGCTGCACCCTCGAGCGTTTGAGTTCGAACAACCATGTCAGCCTCCTAATACAGTTGGGTCTCTTTTTCGATAAAGCGGCGCTGCAGAAAGGTGAAAAAGAAGATCAATACAGCCAGGATGAAGGCGAGTGCTGAGGCATAGCCCATCTGGATCGGCCCCTGGGTTCCCAGTGCCTCTTCATAAACAATAAACACCGGAGTCAGTGACGTGCCCAGCGGTCCGCCCTGGGTTGCCAGATACACCTGGTCGAACACCTGCAGGGTGCCGATCGTGCCGAGCACCACGACGAGTAAGATGATCGGGCGCAGAAGAGGAATAGTAATCTTCCAGAACCGGTGCCAGCCGTTGGCCCCATCGATAGAAGCTGCCTCGTACAGGGTTGGGTTGATATCCTGCAGGGCAGCCAGGAACATAATCATGAAGGTTGGCGCGGTGGTAAAGATGTTCTGGAACATGATCGCCATCCAGGCGATGCTGGGACCGCGCAAATACCATTGCGTTGAGGGGATATCGCCGCCAAAGGCTTGAACGATTAACTGAATCAGGCCGCGCGGGTCACCCAGCCAGTTAATGTTTTGCCACTCGATGCCGAAGAGTCCCAGGAAGCTGGAAATAAAAAAATTGGCGTAGCCGGTCCTCAGGTAGAACCATATGAAGATGAAGGTGATGACCACTGATGAGGTCACGCTGGGCGCATAAAAGATCGTGCGGAAAAATTGCTTGAAGCGGATCGGCGCATTCAAGAAGACCGCCAGCAGGATAGCTGCGGCCGTCTGTACGGGTACCACGATCAGAGCATACCACAGCACATTATAGAGACCTTGCAGAAAATCTCGCTCCGTGAACGCCCTGGCATAGTTTGCCAGCCCCACCCACTCTGGCGGCGTGAAGATATCGTAACGGTTGAACGATATATAGAGAGCAAAAAGCACTACACCGACGGTGAACGTTAGAGTAATGAGCAGATAGGGCGACAGGAAGAGATACCCCATGATCAGATTGGTGCGGCGCCTGGGATTCGGCCACTCACGGTAGACGATCCGGGCCACAACCAATCCCAGCCCAATGGCGACTAATGCGACGGCGCCCAGGAAGGGCAATGCTGTACGGCGAACCTCTGCC
>JAICQC010000104.1 GCA_025938055.1 Anaerolineales bacterium
GATGCCAATGCGCATAGTTTACGGGAGGAATGGAAAAGGTCAGTCAGGAGACCTAAGACTACGCTTCTTTTCCATTTTTCTTCAACCTTGGATTTACAACCAGCCAATTTCCGATGGCGAGGTAATCAAGTTTTCCCTCGTTGAATGAGCGTAGGGCGTCCTCAGGCGTGCAGACGATCGGTTCGCCGTGCATATTAAAGCTGGTGTTGATCAACGATGGAATGCCAGTCAGTTTGTGATATGCCGCCGTGATCTTATAAAGATCAGGGGCCGTATCCGGATGGAGGATCTGGGGACGAGCAGTTCCGTCTACATGGACAACACCAGGCGATTGAGCTCGCATCTTTTCTGTACAGTTGAACGTGACGGTCATATAACGGGCAGCGTCGCGGCCGCCATCCAGACCATCAAAACATTCATCGGCATATTCATGCAGAGTCGCCGGAGCAAAGGGCATAAACTCAGTCCGCAGCAGGTGAGCATTCAACCAGTCGTTGATAGACGGGTCGGTGGTCTGGTACAAGATGGACCGATGACCGAGCGCGCGCGGTCCATATTCCATCCTGCCTGTGAAGCGGGCGACGACGTGTCCCTCTGCCAGCAGTTGTGCAATAATATCGGTGATATTGAATGCATGCGTTGCCGGGAAGCCGAACGCTTCAATGGACTTACGGATTTCTTCGTCCGTGTAGCTGGTCCCGAAATAGACATTTTTCAAACGCTGGAGTAAACGGATGGGTTCTGTGCCGGGTTCCTCCACCAGCGCTGCGAATGCACCTCCGACAGCCAGCCCGCTATCGTCCATGGCTGGATGTACAAAGAAATTATCCACTTCACCCAGTTCATGGACACGCTGATTGAATTTAACATTGGAGAACACTCCGCCTGCAACGGCAATGGAACGAATGTCTGTTTTCCTCAGCCAGTATTGGATGAATTGGATACCGATCTCTTCGAGGAGAAGTTGAACACTTGCTGCCAGGTCTGCCTTATCGAAACCAGCAGGGAGTCTGCTGCGAATCTGCTTTAACGCGGAGCGGTGATACATGGGCACTGTGTATTGGATCTGACCAGGTTCCGTATAGCCTACGAATTTCCGCAGGATGTTGATGTAGGTTGGCTTGCCTAATGCAGCGAGACCTGTGATCTTCCCTTCATGACTTTCAGCCTTAAATCCACATAGATGAGTGACATAAGAATAGAAATTTCCCAGCGAGTTGAAGCTGTCCACGGCAGAAAGACGCGTCAAACGTCCATTTTCACCTTGATATACGCTACCTGATAACCCGTCCCCTCCACCGTCGAGAGTGACCACCAGAGCGCTGTCGTAATTGCTCGTATAATACGCGCTAGTGGCATGGCAATAGTGGTGGTCATAATACTTAACCGGCGCAACAATCCCATATTCCTTTTGCAGGAGCTCAGGGATCTGTGAAAGCCGCTTGCGCGAGAGGATATCTTTTAGTTGGTGGTGTGCCTTTTGCGCAAATGGAACATAACCAGCGATAGGCGCAAGTGTTGCACTAATCTTCTCGAATGGGCGGGGCTTGCCCGTATGTTTGCTGTCGAACCAGCCGTTCCAGGGAATCGGCTCGGGCTCGAAAACGCTCACCTTCTGAGCGACCGCTACCAGATCAATTTCCTTGGCTGAGATGCCCGAATCAGCCATCACCTCCTGGATGGCTTGGCGGGGCATGCCGCCTGCCATTTTCATGCGGCAGAGCCGCTCCTCTGCGATCGCGGACAAGATCTGCCCGTCTTTCAATATGGCGGCTGATGAGGGTTTGCTGTCAATGATTCCTAGAACAACCATATGGATTGCATCCGTGATCAATCCCTCCGAGAGAGAATGTCGGTTTGATGATTTCTGCGTTTGTTGAAAAAATTCGTCGCTACAATGACGGTTAATGAGAATAGGAACTCTGTGAATATTGTCCACAAGTGCCAGATGCTAAACCAGCCTAACCCCCATTGCAAGCCATAGAATAATTTTATTGGGGAAGCGAATCGAACCTGTGTGATGGGCCAAAACATCATCACGCCCCTCTCGGCTGTCAGGGCATCCATAATGACATGAAGGTCATAAGATATAAGGCAGATCGCGAACCATACCCAATAATTGGATCGGTAAGCTCCATGGAAAAGGCCTGCAACTAGCATTGCCACGGGAATTCCAACCAGAAAGCTATGTGAGAAATTATTATGATAGCCTTGCATGTCACGGAAAATGATTGCTGGGATGACATCCAGATCTGGTAATATGGAAAGTGCTGCCACCGTGGCGGGTTGAATAGGGAGTTTCCCAATACTACGCTGGTCCTGCGGCAACCTGTCCTTATATTGACGATAAATAGTGTAGCCTACAGCCAGGTGTGCTATTGGGGAAGGCATTGTTCCTGTAATCGTTCTGCCAGAGCTGTCTGCTCGACGCCTTCGATATAAAGCTGGTGCCAGAGTTCCAAATTCAATAACATCCAGAGCCGTACATGATGGTCCTGACGGTTACTACGATGCTCAATCAGCAGACGTTCAACGGTTTCTTTCTTGAACATTCCTTCCCGTACAAAATGCGATTGAGTCAACGTATTGCTGATAAACGGAAAAAGGGTAGTCCTGAACCAGTAGGCGATTGGGAACATGAAGCCCTGTTTTTCACGCTGGGTGATCGAGGCTGGGAGATAATCTTTTGCAAGCTTGCGCATCAGATATTTGGGCTGATTGCCCTGCACCTTCATGATCCCTGGCACCTTTGCCAAAAACTCTACAAGCTCATGGTCCAGGAAGGGTGAACGCGCCTCCAGGCCGTGTGCCATCGTCATGCGGTCGGTCAGCACAAGCGAGTGCTCCGGCAGGCGGGTGACAAAATCAGTATACAGCATTCGATCCAGCAGATCATCTGCTTCCGCGTGATTGAATGGCCCAGTGATCGCGATGGTGGAGTTGAGATCCCCCAGTTCCTTCCACAGGTGATTGCCATAAAGCTCCTGCTTCTGCCTATGAGTGAAGCGAAAGAAACACGTCGCTTCGGCATACCGCTCTGCCGCGCTCGACTGCATGGAAAGGTGGTGCACCCAGCGCAGCTTCTGTGTCATGCTCTTATAGGTAAAACTATCTGGAAGGCTGTCGAGCATAGGCCCCATCAGCCCTTTGCGGAGAATGCGCGGCATGAAGCTGTACATGTCGATGTAGCGGTTTCCCACGTAACGATCAAAACCCGCAAAGAGTTCATCGCCGCCATCGCCCCCTAGCACTACCTTGACATGCTGTGATGCCAACCGCGCTGCCTGGAACATGCATGCCGCAATGGGATCGGATGGCTCATCCATGTGCCAGATCATCTTCGGCAGTAAATTGATCAGGTCTGCTTGGACGCGTTCCTCGATATGACGCGTCCCGTATTGCTCTGCAACGATGCGGGCATACGGGGTCTCGTCGAAGTCACTCTCGTCCACGCCGATGGAAAAGGTCTGCGGCTTTCGTCCGAGGTCGCCTGCCAGGACGGCAACCACCATGCTGGAATCCAGACCGCCACTCAGGAAGGCACCGACAGGCACATCACTAAGCATGTGTGAATCGACAGTATCCTTGAGCCGTTCGCGCAACGCCTCAAGAATCTCGGGCTCAGACAGTGTCAGTTTCTCACGAAAGGATAAACGCCAGTACTGGCGGAGGCTGATCTTCCCATTCTGGTAGACCAGCGTATGGGCAGGCGGCAGCTTTTGAATGTGCTTGAAAATCGTCCGGGGTGGGGAGATAAAGCGCAAGGAGAGGTAATCGTGCATCGCCAGCGGATCCAATTCAGGAGCCTGGTTGTGATGCGCAAGGATGGCCTTGATCTCCGAACCAAACAAGAACTCCTCGCCAGCCTGCGAGTAGAAGAGGGGCTTTTGACCGATCCGGTCCCGGGCAAGCAGAAGCTTTTCTCGTTTTTCATCCCAGAGCGCGAAGGCAAACATTCCGCTGAGCTTCTCGACACACCGTTCGCCCAGCTCCTCGTACAGGTGGACAATAGCTTCCGTGTCTGAGTTTGTGCGAAATGCGTGACCTTTTGATTCCAGCTCCCGGCGCAGATCGGGAAAATTGTACACCTCGCCATTGTAGACAATCCAGACCGTTCCATCCTCGTTTGAGATGGGTTGCCTACCGCTGTGCAGGTCGATTATGCTCAGGCGGCGGCTACCCAAACCAATCTTTCCGCGCACATAGCAACCCGAATCATCGGGTCCACGATGCGCGATGGTATCCATCATCTGTTCGACGTCTTCAGGTTGCACGCCCGACGGGCTGTACTTGCCGCAAATACCGCACATGGGATCCTAGATCTTGACCGCCGTGACAGAGATTTTGTACGCGAACTTCAGTGCAATGGAGGAGGGGAGAATGTTGTTGTATGTGGGCATAAGTAATTTGTGATACAGGAATGCCTTCCATCCGTCGCGGCGTGCGGGCAGGAGCCTTTCATGTTCATGAACCGCTTCAATGACCTGGTAACCCTGAAAGAAATCAAGGACTTCCTCATCTGTGTAAAACTCATTGATAGGCGGGTCCTCCTCCTTGTACTCAATGTTCTCGCGTCCCAGGCGGTTGATCGCGTACATCCAGGAGGGCTTGCGGTAAAAATGTGAGATGAGGGCGCGCCCGCCAGGTTTGAGGACGCGGTGTGCTTCCGCAATCGCCCGGCGTGTGTCTCCGGTCGCATGCAGCACGCCGTTGGACCAGACCGCGTCGAAGGCGTTGTCTTCGAACGGCAGGTCAAGTGCATTGGCGGTGCGAACCTCCTCTGCCTTCACGCCTTCCACCTCAAGATGTTGAAGTGTCATTTTGACGGCATTGGGGGTCAGGTCTGTGGCAGTTACACGGACACCGCGCCTCAAAAATTCGAGGCTGTCATAGCCCATGCCGCAACCAATCTCCAATAGATGTTTACCTTGCAGCAGCCTGGCTTCCCGGTCGATGCGTTCCATGATCCATGGAAATTTATATGGATTCATCCACGGGCGGATGTGTGCAAAGAATTCAGGCGTCCCTGGCCTGATACCGGGATCTGTAACATATTGAAAACCGAGTGTATGCGTATTCCAGTAGTCATGCACGGCACCGACTGTTGCATGTAGTTTTTCATCCATTAATTGTATTCCTTCTTGTTCGCATGATTCCATTCGATGGTTTTTTGCATACCGCCTCGCAAGTCAACTTGCGGTTGGTAACCCAGCAGACGTTTCGCCTTGTTAATATCATACGCATTATCTTTCAGGAAAAAATCTACGCTGCGGCGGGAGAAGGGTGGTGGTTTACCAATCAGCTTGAACACCGCCTCCAATGAATACCCACCCAGCGAGCCTAGTGTAGCCGGTAAATGAAGTTTCGGAATGCGGACACCCATCTCTTTGCTTATCACGCTTACCAAATCAAAGACCTGAATCGCACTTTCTCCAGCAATAATAAACACCTCGCCGTTAACGCCCTCTGTGCTCGCGCATAACTCCAGGCCCTTCACTGCATCGCTGATATAAACAGGATGTCGCATGTTCTGACCGTTGCCGAAGAATAGAAACCTGCCTTTGGATATCGTCCGTATTAACTTGGCCGTACGTGGACAGCGCGGTCCATACACCCAGGCAGGACGCATAACCACGACAGGAAAAGCTGTTTGACGGCAATAAGCCAGCGCCTCCTTTTCGCCTTCGAGCTTCGTCCGTTCATAAATGTTGGTCGGCCGACAATCCGTGGACTCGTCCGCTGGAGGGTTTTCCACATCGCCGATGACGCCTACACTGCTGCAATGCACAAACCGTTTGACGCCAGCTTGTCGCGCGACGTCCAACAATGATACGGTTGCGCCCACGTTCACGCGTCGATAATATTCATCCGATAGACTGACATCGAGATGTGCACTGGCAAGGTGATAGACGATCTCCACATCTTTAACAATTCTCTTCGAAAGATCATCATTCGTAACGTCGCCGCAAATTGCTTCCAGACAAGGGTGAGCCAATTGATGCTGTAGCAGGTCAAGGTGGATGTCGACCGCACGCACGTCAAACCCCTGCTCCAGTTGGCTATCCACCAGGTGGCTTCCAATGAAGCCACCTGCTCCGGTGACCAACACTCTCATACGTTATCCTGTTTAATAGCGGTTACGATGACTGCGTTATTCGTCCTTGCTGGGAATAGTGCATCCAACAGACTTATCGCCCAGGCAACAGGGAAAAGAAATGAATAGATTTTGTAAGCCATCCCATGCATTTTTAGTTCGCCCGAAGAAATCGGAGCGATATGACCGGGCCGAGCGCCTCCACGTTTTTTTGATAGCACACGCACATAACTAAAATTGATAACCAGTTCGATCATCTCGGTCATAAATCGTGAGTAGCCACCCCTCTCTTTCGGAAAAAATCCTGCCCTGCGAATCGATGCCGATAGTTCAGAGATTGTGTAACCAGCTCGGGTATGTCCATAAACCGATGGAGTCATCCCCAGCCACCATTTGATTCGATTCGCAAGTAGTTTGTCATCTCCATTTGGAACGGTGATGACTGCCTTGCCATTCGGTTTTAGGACCCTCTTCACTTCTTTGAGGAAGGGCTGGTCTTGTTTCAGATGTTCCAACACATCAATGGAGACGACGCAATCGAACTGTCCGTCAGGGACTTGAAAGTCATCCTCTTTGTACATGTGGACAGGTTCACCCAATAATTGTGAAATCTGGTCATTGTTTTCACCAGATATATCTGCCCAGGTCCATTCGCCGCCGTGCTTACGGAAATACCAGTTGAGAGCGCCGTTATTGTCACCATTGGTGATTAGCAGGCATTTCTTACCTCTCGTCTCGCCAAGCATTTCTAAAAGCGCCTTGAGCTTTTTTTGTTTCTTGATCGAACGGCGGAACATGTTGATTTGCCAAGATTGATTCTTCGATTCCATTTCCATTTGTTAAGCTGCTAGCCTGTTTAATTTCTTCAAGGGATAACGTTGAATAACCGAATCAATCTCCTGTGCTTGTCGATCTAAAGACCAATCCAATTCATTGCCCATCAACTGTGCACACTTTTGCAGAACCGTGATGGATGGCAGTCCTGTCGCGCCTAATTCTGTCCGGCGTTGGACCACATCGGCGAGGGTCAATGCCATTTCCTGCCGTGCCGCATGAACGATCTCTGCCTTTGTCACGGGTAGGTTTGGGTCCGTTCGTTCAGCTAACTCAGGCTGTTCTTTAGCGCATCGTACTAGGATTTGATATTCAGACCCGTAGGTATATACCAGATGTTCAATGATTTCTGCATCCAGAACATCAGCAGTTTTGGCACGTGCCCGATTTAGATAATTCTTGAATTCGTCAATCTGACCTCCGCTGACAGGTGTGACATGTGTCTGACACTTTTGTGGTTTGTCGGCAAACTTGGAGACTACCAAGTCAATGGCCTTTTCCGCAACCATCCGCGCGGTGGTGTACTTCACTCCCAGGACAGAAATCAAACCTTGAATATTCGCTGTTTTCTGATGGTCCACGACAACACCATCCCGTGTCAACCTAACCCGTTCATTCGTATGTGAGTTTGTCTTGTTTACAGGGAGGAAGCCCCACGTCACGTGCCGGACTTCTTCCAACGTGAGCTGGAGTGGGGGATGGGCGCTATTGATCTCGTCAAGGAAATCTTGAACCAGGTCTTCATTCATTCTGAATTTATCTGGTGCACCAGTCCAGGGAACGTGCCACGTGCCGATCATGGTTTTATTCCGCCAGGGGACAAAGAACAGAATTTGGGGCTGCCTGCCGTTTGTAGGTCGGCTTGGCAATCCTGCCGCGACGTCAGGCCATACTTGATCCACGATAATATTCATCGCCACCGAAGTGGCATGCCCGGATTGAACGAATACTTTTTCGAGCAGATCGTCGACCCATGCACCTGCGCAATTGATAACCACTTTCGACTTGATCTCAAAGACTCGCCCAGATGGCACATCCCTGGCTTGTATTCCGGTGATTCGATTTCCTTGTTGTAAAAAGTCGACGGCTTCCACATAATTGGCAACTTCAGCGCCTGCATTTGTGGCGGAGAGGATAAATTCGAGCAGCAACCTCTCTGAATTGTAAATCTGTGCATCATACCAGACCGCGGCTCCGGTGCAGGTGTTGACATCGTAACCAGGCAGAAGATTGGCTAGCTCCCTTTGGGAAATCATTTTGCCCTTAGGTAGATGCTTCTGCGTATCCTTTAGTCGGTTTCGGTCGAAACTCAATATGTCGTTTGCCATCAACCCGGCGCTAAGCGACATTCGACTACGGGAGAGTTTGTGTCGTGTCGGAGTCAAACAAGCCAATGGATGAACAAGATGAGGGGCGATTTGCATCCACCGGGTGCGCTCGTGTGCCATCGCGCGAATACGAGAAAGATTAGCATCCTGCAGATAACGCAAACCTCCGTGAATGATCTTTAGGCTGTTCTGAGAGGTCGCGCTGCCAAAATCCCCGCGCTCAATAAGGGCAATGGATAATCCGCGCAACGCGGCATCCCACGCAGCAACCGCCCCATGAATCCCGGCGCCGATGACCAGCACGTCAAAGCTTTGGTTAGCAAGTTTTTCCAGGTTGCGTTTCATCGATGAGTTTTGATTGTAGACAGGACTATCTTCATTTGTATGTGAATGTTATTCTCAGGTCTGGTATCTGACTGCGCATGTAGTCCAGTAAAGCGTAAAGAAACAGAATAATTCCGCACATTTCAAGGCACTCTTCCGTTGCCACAAGTATAGCAAAGCCCATATCCGGAGGTCTCCCCATCTCGTAAGGTATCGCGGCAAATTCCGTCATTAATGCCCCCGCCAGGTAAATCACACCAGCCAAGATCGTCAGCCAACGGGTCCGACTAGGTAGTCTAACCACAAAAGGTACGTAACTAACTCCCAAAGTGCCGGTTATAAGGATACCCGGAATGATCCATCCAAAGGTCATTAGTGGATTTCCCGGCAGTTTGCTACCCAGGTACATAGCCACTCTTTCATGCAGAAGTGCAATTTCGTCAATAGAGAGATAAAGGAAAAGTATTCCCAGCAAAAGCCATCCCCACGAATGACGATCAACCGTAAACTTTTCTGCTCTTGCAATTACGAACAATAGTAAGGATGTGATGCCTAGTAGAGCGGCGTTGTACCACGTGGGTATGTTTGCTTCTTTCCCGAGATGGAACAAATCGTCCAAACGGATATGATGGTACATGCCAGGAGTATAGCGGCCATATTGCACATAGAGATCGATAGCCACGAAGCAAATCGTGATGCCGAACATGAACCTGATTATCATTTTGAGAGGTATGGAAAGCCTGATGTTCAAATTTTTCCTTTGTATGCGAATATCATAAAGTGCCATCCCAGCCGGTTCACGAGTAATCTGGGCATTGTGTTGAACACAGAAACAAATACCTCATTGAATATGTGGGCCTTCCAGCCAGAATGTAACTTAGTCTTCACGGGAAATCGTTCGTAGATGATCCGATAATTATTGAAGAGCTTTAGCAAGTGATTCAATTCGCGGAGCGAATATTTCTTCAATACCGGAGCATCCTCATGCTCCAGGGAGACACGGGTCACATTCCTTAACAAGTTTAGCCATGAGTTTCGGTTGTACACCATCAATATAGCCTCACCGCCTGGCTTCAGGACTCTGTGGATTTCTGTGACCATTTTTTCGGCATGTGCGGTATATTGCAGGACCCCATGGGCATATACGACATCGAAACTCTTATCTGGGAATTGCATCAATTCGCCGTTCATCACCCGTAAGTCAGCGCGTAATCCGTTTTGTGACATGTTGAGGCGGGCGAGGTTAATGGCTCTTGAAGATAGATCAATGCCTGTAACCGTTGCTCCCGCACGCGCAAATTGTACGAGGTCAATTCCCATGCCGCACCCGACCTCCAATAGGCTCCTGCCCTGGTAGGAAGAAAAGTGTACCAACTCCGGCAGATAATTGAGTTTGTCATAACGATAGTTAGCCAACTGCTGAAAAAAACCTGGTGAACCAATTGGCTGGGTGGCTACCGCCAGATCGTGGATATGTTCATCCCAGTACGCAGTAATAGCTTTGATTGTGCCTTGGTCAGACAACATGCGAACTACTCATCCGGATGCCGGAAAAGACTGCAAATGCCAGCAAATAAATAGCGCACGCAATCAGCAGTGTTGCTCGGAAGCCCCACTGGATGGAAAACAGGATCCCGGCAAAGCCGCCAATCACAGTAAACAAACCGTTCATACCCCAGGCCCACGCTATCATGCCCTTTGGTTGCTGTTCGATTGCCAGGATTCCCAGTGGGAACGGCATCCCTAGAAAAAAACCAATAGGGAAGATGAAAATAAGGACAGCAATGACCCGCATTAGAAGCGGTGTTGCAAGAAAAAAATCGTGGACCACAGGATACGTGAGCAAAAGGCAAGCTAGTGAGGAAAAGAGCCCAACGAAGGGTACGAACCATCGGGAATGGGGGGCAATCTTCCAATGGTCCGAGGTTATGCTACCTATGCCGGCGCCGAGTAGCATAATAAAAAGGACGGTGGAATAGGTGTAGAGCGGTGAACCAATGAGGTGCATGAACAATTGGATAAATACAAATTCAATCATGATAAACCCGGCACCCAGACAGGAAAAATAAAGTAGGATTCCGAGTTTGTTTTTCGGAAATTGTTTGCCGGAGGAGGAAAAAACTAATGGGAGCACAAGAAACAATGCTGCATAAAAAATCGATATAATTCCGGTCAGATAGAGAGTCATTAATCCTTGTGACGAATGCGCAAGAGAATCCTTCAATTGTTGGACAACCCCATTGGAGAAGGGATTCAAACTTTTTTCGGCAAGATTGAAGTACGGCCAATCATCCGTGGCAGGCTCGATTTGCTGCAGCGCGGATCGGGCAACCTCCTCACTAAGAGTACCTGAAAAATACTCCAGGGGCAGGGATCTTTTCGCGGGCGAGAGTGGATCGACCACCAGCCTATATGTGTTGGTATCTCCAGGGTACTTCGCTGCAAAGAATTGCTTGATCCGTTCGAGTTCTTCTGCCGTCCAGGGTTGCATTTTGATAAGTACCGTAGGCAAGGTTTTGTCTTGTCCGTTTTCAAACACAACCACATGCTTTTCAAAACCAGCCCTGCCCTCCTGCGACCATGCCAGTGCAGCGGTTGTGATCATTCGCGGGTAATAAAAATGATTAATGTGTAAAACACCATCCTCGCTCAAATGTGAGAAGTATTCGCGGTAAGCATCTGCGGTTTGTAAGTAGTTGGTTGCGATGGCTCCGGTACCGGCTGCGACACTAGAACTTGTGTGGTTGCTGAAGATTTGGATGATGTCGTAGTTCTTGGCACTCGAGCGCAGGAAACTGCGTCCCTCGCCTACATAAATTGAGACTCGCGGATCTTGAAACAAATTACCGATGTACGTCGAGTACTCCTGTCTTCCCAGATCCACGACCGCGCCAACCATTTCTACTCCGTCGACATGAGTAGCACCATACATGAGTGCCGCTTTAATTTCCTGTCCCCCTGCACTGCCGATCACCAACACCTCTGGATTATCTTCTTCCTTGAGGTAATGGGATGCCAGAACCCCACGTTGCCAAAAGTGCTCGGATA
>JAICQC010000569.1 GCA_025938055.1 Anaerolineales bacterium
CAACTCAGGGAGGCGTCCCATTTGTTTGTCGCGCAGCACATGGATGAGACGAAAGGCTATGTACGAAAAGCCGAGCCAGCGCAGATCGGTGAAAGACGCGTTTTCAATGGAACGATTCGCGAGCATTCGAAAGAAAATACTGGTTTGCAGGGAAAGCGCCGGCGTTTTGAGGATGATCAGAATCGCGATCAACAAGATGATCGTTGCGCCGATCACCCAGGCGCGCCGATATGAAATCCAGGTGAACGTTGCAAGCGCCAGCGCGCTGACAAGCAGAAAAACAAAATACTGAAAAAACTGTGGAGGCGTGGTCGCTATAAGGATGGGGTCGGGCAGTACATAGCGGGAGAGAGCGATCGCCGCAGGTATGCCAATGAATATCAGCAGCGCGACCAAATTTTGACGCGAACGCCACGCCTCGGGTTGCGAGATGATGGACCACGTCAGGATGAGGAGCGTCAGGGTGACGGATGGAAACCAGAAGTCAAAGGATCGGAGCGGGACGAGAGGCTGGAACCAATATACCGCAAGTACGCTGGACGCCAATAAAAGGTACGTCCGCCGCATACCTTTCGTCAGTGCGCCGATCAGCAATGCAATCAGAATGGAAGCGCCGATTTGCAGAAGTCCCATTAGTATCCCCGTTCGGTCCGGATGGGATGGTTGTCAGCCGTAGAAATGATCGATCCTTTTAGCGAACTCCACATACCAGCCACTCTCCGCCTTCCTGCACCACCTGGTAGGTACGCACGGAGAGGTCGAGTTCCTGGTCTTCTTCATTGTATGTGGCAACGATATTGCCGTTGCACAGCACAAGGGCGGTATTCCCATCGGTGCCGGTTTGCTCGCAGGCGACACCTTCGAGGCGCGCGGTGACCGCCTGAAACGAGTCGAGTTCGAGAAGGGCATCATCCTCCCATTCCCCACAGGCGAGCGTCGAAAGCCGGTCTGCATCTTTTTCGACCAGGGCATTGAGATAGTCTTCCACCGCGCGCGCAGGGGCATCTCCATTGCTGGAGGCACACGCCGTGAGGAAGGAAGCAGCCATGAGTACAGTGACCAGGATCAGGAAAATTTTGCGCACGAACGCCTCCACATTAGATGAATGAGAAATGAGATTATATGCGCGGCAATTTGATTGTGCAAGCTAATGACATTCCGCGCTGCCGCTGTCAGCGAAGGTAGAACCCGCGATCGGGATGAATTGCCAGTCATATCCGCTCTCACGCAGGATAAGACGCAGCACGCCATTTGTGGACGCGTCGCGTACTTCGCTGGTTGGCAGAGGCGTGTCAAAACCATACAGGTCCGCGCCGCCCGTGCCGACTACAATCTCGCGCAGTCCCGCCGGGTCCGCTTCCCCTTCAGCATCCATTGGCATGAAGCGCTCATAGTTATGCTCATGTCCATTGATCACCAGTTCCGCTCCCGCCTCGTAAAGAATTTCCCACAACGTTTGCACGGTTGGGTCTCTGCCATGCTCCTCCCCCGACGACCAGCGCGGCCGGTGCCAGTATGCCAGAACACATTGCCTTGGGTTTTCCTCCAGGTCCGACCGCAGCCAGGCGACCTGCTCGGACTCGGGCGAGATATCGATCTCGGTGTTCAACGCGTAGATGCGCCACGAACCCAGATCGTATGCATAGTATTCAGGGATGTCATCGAAATACTCAAAGTAACCTGCCGCGCCCTCTGTTTGATAATCATGACCACCTGGGGAAGGTCTGGTCCGATCTTTATGCCGACCCCAGGTCGACTCGTAACATTCTGCGAACTCTTCAGGGGTCCCATCACTGTAAGCATGGTCCCCGGTGGTGAACACGGTCCCCACGATGCCGTCCAGTAACTGGGCGGTCATCTCATCCCCTTCATAATCGCAGGAGGCAATATCTCCTGCCCCCACCAGCACCTCTGCGTCAGCAGACAGAGTGGGCGTTGGCGTGAACGGGGATACACTGCCCAATGTGATCATCAGCTCAGGCGGATGGCTGCCCTCCCGGGAGGAGAAGGCGATTCCGTCGCTGCCGTCTGCCACCAATACAAAGCTGAAAATGCCGTCTCCCGGCACGTGAGAGGTAACGATGTATTCCACCCAGGTTTCTTCCGTGACCTCCTCGCGGTTATCCAGCGCGTTGCTCGTGCGCTCGGGACGCGTGTTCCATGTGATCTCCGATTCCTCCCAGGAGGCATCGGTCAGATAGACGGCAGGACCGTCCTCTGTATCATTGCTATCGACATATACGCGCAGGCGCGCCTCCCGCACGCTACCGGTGATCCCACTAACCGTAAAACGGATAAACGTTTCGATCGCAGGATCATCGCCATTCCCATCACTCCGCAAGGAATCGCCGGTGCCGTTATTCACGTCCGGGCTGCCTTCATCCACCCAGGCATCTGCATCAGCGGTGAAGGTAAGCACGCCTTCCTGTGTGGTCTGTGTGCCC
>JAICQC010000247.1 GCA_025938055.1 Anaerolineales bacterium
GAAAGGATGGGATAAATTTCTGTTGAACCCACCACCAAGGATGTTACTGCTTCTGATGGTTTGTATTGTTCGTATACAGAGCTTTGCTCTACATCCGTGCTTGACAGTGCCGAAATTATTGGCAAATATTGTCTGAAGAGCTCTGCTTTATATGGATTGACATAAGTCACACCGTGTTTCTGAGAGGGCTTAATATTCTTTTCAGCGTGAAAATTTCGAATAGCCCGCACTGGATCTTGAATCACTTCTTCAAGGTCTGCGATTTTTTGCTCTTCCCAATCCTGTGGCTCGGTTGGCTCGGGCCACTTGGCTACGAGTAGGGCATTGGGCCAGTCGGCAGCCAGGGTGAAGAGTGGTGAGTTACGAATAGCTGTTCGCAAGTGACCCCACAATTCTTCTGTTACAAATGGTGTAAAGGGATGAAGTAGCCTTAAAGATATATCCAATACTCGAGCAAGTGTGTCCGTGGCGCGAGCTGCCATTGGGCCCCCCTCAGCTAACTCCTGTTTAGCAATTTCTATGTACCAATCCGCAAAGTCATTCCAGATAAAATCATAAATCTGTTGACCTGCCTGTCCATATTGGAAGTTTTGGAATTGTCTTTCCACATCACGTATAAGCTGCTGTAATTTTGCCCAGATCCATGAATCAGCAAGACTGTAATCGCTCATTTCGTCCGTGGTCTGCTGATTGTTGATCGCCGTAATCACAAACCTTCCCACATTCCAGATCTTGTTGGCGAAGTTACGATTGGCTTCCACTTTCTTCGGACCCACATTCGTGTCATTGCCGGGTGTAGAGCCTACCAGCATGGTAAAGCGCAGCGCGTCTGTGCCGAACGCATCCATGAGCACCAATGGGTCGATCACATTGCCGGTGGTCTTGGATATTTTGCGTCCGATCTCATCGCGCACAAGTCCGTGCAGATACACGGTATGAAACGGAACCTGTTCTGTGAATTCCAGTCCCATCATGATCATGCGCGCCACCCAGAAGAACAAAATGTCATAACCTGTTTCCATGTACGTGGTGGGGTAGAAATATTTGTAGTCGGGTGTTTCTTTGGGCCAGCCCAGTGTGGAAAAAGGCCACAAGCCTGAAGAGAACCAGGTGTCCAGCACATCTTCATCTTGATGAATCTCCGTGGACCCACAGGTTGCGCATTCGGTTGGGTCCTCGCGAGCAACGGTCATATGATGGTCAGGGCAATACCAGACGGGAATGCGGTGCCCCCACCACAACTGGCGACTGATGCACCAATCCTTGATGTTCTCCAGCCAGTTGAAATAGGTCTTCTCGAAGCGCTCCGGCACGATCCTGATGCGTCCATCTTTTACCGCCTTGAGGGCAGCGTTTGCAAGCGGCTCGATCCTGACGAACCACTGGGTGGAGATCATCGGCTCGACGATCTCGCCACCGCGCTGGGAGCGCGGGAGGGTCGTGCGATAGGGCTTGGACTTGATCACCAGTCCTGCCTTTTTCATATCTGCCCACATGTTTTTGCGCGCCTCGAAGCGATCTTGCCCCTGATATGGACCGCCATTTTCATTGATCCTGGCAGCCTGATCCAAAATGGATAGGATCGGCAGGTTATGTCGCTGGGCGATGTCATAGTCGTTTGGGTCGTGACCGGGCGTGATCTTGAGGGCGCCGGTACCGAATTCCATGCTCACGTAGTCATCTGCAATCACAGGGACCTCGCGATTCAGGATCGGCACAATGGCTTTCCTGCCAATATATTTTTTATAGCGCTCATCATCAGGATGAACTGCCACTGCGGTATCACCCAGGATCGTTTCGGGGCGAATCGTCGCCACAGGGATAAACTCGTCAGAATCTTTGAGTTTGTACTTGAAGTAATAGAGTGTTGCCTCTTCTTCAGAGTATTCCACTTCCAGATCGGAGACTGCGGTTTTGAGTCCCGGTGACCAGTTGATGAGACGGGGGCCTCGATAGATGAGCTCCTTCTCGTAAAGGCGCACAAATGCCTCGCGGACTGCCCGACTCAAGCCCGGGTCCAGGGTGAAGCGCTCGCGGCTCCAATCGCAGGAGGCGCCAAGCCGCCGGATCTGATTCGTGATGATCCCGCCGTATTTTTCCTTCCATTCCCATGTACGCTTGACGAACTCGTCCCGCCCGAGTTCTTCGCGCGTGACCTCTTCGTTTTTCAGGAGGTCGCGTTCCACCATGAGCTGCGTGGCAATACCGGCATGATCAGTGCCGGGAATCCACAGTGTTGAATATCCCTTCATGCGGTGATAACGAACCATCAGATCTTCGATGCTCACGAACATGGGATGACCGATGTGCAGTTCGCCAGTCACATTCGGCGGCGGGATGGCAATGACGAATGGTTCTACGTTCGGGTCGAAATCTGGTTTGTTTGGGTCATTCCATGGCTTGAAGTAGCCGCCGGATTCCCACATCTCATAGATGCGCGGCTCCGTGGTTTTGAAGTCGTAGGCTTTCGGTAGTTCCTGTCTGGTCATTCTTGCTCCCTAAAAATGAAATTGATCGCTTTCTCAAAAGATGCTCCAAAATCGGTTGAGAATTCATGTCCCAGATCGGCATGGACCTCTTCGATAAATTCGATATTGTTCTTTCTTAACACTACCTGAATCTCGCGGGCTCGATCGAGGGTGTGATCTTTTTCGCCGGTAACAAAATATCCGCGGATACCCTTTCTTTCCGTGGCTAGTTCATTTGGGTCCGCCCACCAGGTGCCAATCCCGATAAACCCGCGCATAGGAAGCATTCCGGTGAGTGCCGCGTAGATCGACATGCCGCTGCCCTGTGAAAAGCCAGCAATGACAACCTGCTGCGGGTCGATTTGGTACTGCTTCGAAACCTGTTCATAATAAAAGAGCAGATCGGCGAGTCCCTGGGCAGGGTCATCCCAATGGTACGAGCCCGGGAAAACCGGCTGCGTGGATTGAGCCGATAGCACCAGCCAGCCGCGCTGCCTTGCCAACTCCCATTGTCTGAGATCAACATCTTTATTCCCATTGCGACCGTGCAACGTGATCAGCAGTGGATACAAGCCCGAGGCAGGCAGCTCAGGCAGGAGAACGGTGTACTCCCGTTCAATTTGCCCTCGCGCCTCCTCATATTTTTTCTGTGAGATGCCCATGAGGCGCTTGAATTCCGGTACATCACGGACCGCATTGAGGTCTGGATCGGTGAAGGTGACGTCAGACCACCAGAGCCCTGAATCCAAACCTTCCCGAAAAACAGACAGTACATCACTGGGGCGATTACATAGACTCAGCAGGCACATGCGCCAGAACACCATGCGCGCCTTCTGTTCCGGGAAAGCATCCATGTGTGCTTCGATCATCTGCAACGCCTCATCGAATTTTTGTTCTCCATAGAGGGCAATCAGCCGGTCGGTCACTTCACGAAATGTCATTTGATCCATTCTTCTCCAGTTTGTTTCAAAAACAAAAACACGCCTCGTCCCTGATGAGGACGACAGGCGTGTCGCGGTACCACCTCAATTCGTTTTTTAACCACTAAGGGCACCAAGGGACACAAAGGGTTAAAAAACGCTCTCTGCAGCTGACAGCTATCAGCCTATGCTGTAACGGGCACTCCCGTGACGGTCTACACTTTGCCAGTCACGCTGCACAGGTGACTTACAAATTTCTTCGTCATCGAATTCAGACGACTTCGGCGCTGTTCCCTTGGGAGGCTTCCACCGTATGCCTCCTTCTCTATCAGGTCTCTGGGTCTCGATACACGCCTTCGGCGCACTCGACCACCACGCGTACTACTTCTGAACGTTTAAGATTATACGAGGGCAAAGGGTGAGAGTCAAGAAAGGATCTTGAGCAGAGTGTCAAAAGGATGGGCTCAAAAAGCAATCACCACGGAGCACACAGAGTTTTCTCCGTGCTCTCGGTGGTGAATTCCGAAAAAAAACTACAAAATTAGACACTCCATCTTCCTCTTGAATACCGCGAACACGCTTTATCTGGCAATGGGTCTCCAGATCACGACTGTCCATTGTTGCCCCGTCTGCGGCATGTCGACCGTGATCTCATCCACCGGCGCATAAAATTCTTCCACAAGCTTCACATGATAGAAAGCGCTTTTTTCCACGGTCGTGAAAATCAGATCGAACTCCTGCTCCTCGATTGATTTATCGATAAATTTGATGTACCTGAATCCATCTGTATGGAAAGTCTCATAGAGGGGACCGAAGATTGCACTGTTAGGGTAAGGCTGGACCGAATAGAAGTAGGCGGTCTGCCCGGAATCGAGCGGGTGTAGAGCAAAGTCGATCACTGCTGAGGTGATGACCGGCGAATTCAGGATATTAGAAGCTGAGCGTACATGGGAATAAAGGCTAGCCCATTCCGTTGAGTTTTTTTGCTCCAGCATATGGGGAGAAAGCACATTCACTTGCCAGTAGAACAGATTGAACAGAACCGCAATTACCGTCAGGAATGATGATTTTTTTCGGTCAAATTTCAGGAAGTACCAGCAGAAAAAGACTGGCACAATGAGTTGATAAGCATAGCTTAAATAACTCCCAATGTGGGAACCCAGGATAAGGATAAACGCCAGTAACGTGCAGACGAATGAGTATAAAAAATAATCCGGCAAAGCGCCGACCAGGGGCTGCTTCCATCCTCGAAGGTTGAACTTCTGACTCGCTGCCTGTTTGAAAGTGTTTTTTTCAAATGGCATAAAAAGTAAGGTTGACAATAGAACTGGGAAAAAATAAATTAACAACTGCGCCAGTTGAGCGAACAGGTGCGTGGAGGACCTCTCCGTGTTGGAGATATTTCCAATTACAGTATTTATGAAGTACAGGGGAAAGGCAAGGCGCAGCACGGAAAAAGAAATTGCAAACAGGATCAGGAAAAGTACGCTATAAGAAAGCCCTCTTTTCTTCGACACGAACAGGAATAAATACGACGCAACGATCCCAACTCCCAGCACAAAATATGCCTTTGTGTAAAACGCCGCTATGGAAAACAGGACACTGAGAACGAGACTTGTAAGACTAAAGCTTTTTAGCGAAGGGATCGAAACAGATAGTATGAAAAGAAATGTCCCCATAGCAGAGGGAACGGCGCCAATCCCTCCCTGGGACATCAAGCCGATCATGATGAATGCTGCGCAAGCCAGAGCGGGGGCAGCATCCCCCTGGAGTTTATGGACAACAAAAAAAACTGTGAATGAAGCCAGGAGAACAAAAACAAAGGTGACGGAGCGATGAACAAGTAAGGTATTTCCAAAGAACGCTGCAAAAGGCGCCACTACTGCGTAGTAACCCAGACCATAGTTATTCATGGAAAGAGGCTGATTCTCAAAAACAAATGGATTGTTTCTGTTCAACAGGAAGCCGGTCATCACCTGCGCCGCACCTTCACGAAGCTCAATTTGATAGGGGATGGAAATTGTGACCAAAGCAAAATAGACAGACCACAGGATCGAGACAACTGCCCCCAGAGTAAGGAGGATTTTTAAGTAGCGCCCGCTTTCAGCCTCTGAATGGATAGACCCGAACATCTTTTTTACAAACATAGCTCTGTTATGTTGTTTTGGAAGATCATACACTCACAGCATCGGTCACTATATCATATTCCCTTGAGCAAAGAGATGTACGCCGGAGTCTGTCTTCCTTCCAATTCAGGAGAAATCATCGATCAATATTCCTACAAGGCAGTAAATAAAAGATGCTATACTTGCCTCTGCTTTGAATTCCCAAAAAGGATGACAACCACATGTCAGGATTGGACTTTTTGTTCATCGGGCTGGCTGCCGTGGCAGCCGGAGCGGTTAACGCGCTGGCGGGCGGTGGGACTCTCATCACATTCCCGATGCTCACCTTCCTGGGTGTTCCCGCTGTATCTGCAAACATCACTAACACAGTGGCGCTTTGCCCGGGCTACTTCGGCGGGACGCTTGCACAATGGAATGACGTACAGAATCAAAAGACGCGTCTATGGATCATCGTGCCTGCCAGCATCATCGGCGGCGTGATCGGTGGGTATCTTCTTTTGAAAACGGGAGAGAGACTGTTCAGGGAGCTGGTACCCTACCTCATTCTGCTGGCCTCTGCGCTGCTCGCGATCCAAGAACCGGTCCGTGCCTGGCTGGTACGCAGGCTGGCAGATGGAGAATCCTCCGCCCGGATGGAAAGGCTGGCGTGGCTGCCCGTCGGGCTGGCATCGGTCTACGGCGGATATTTCGGCGCGGGGTTAAGCGTGATCGTTCTCTCCGCTTTGGGGCTGACGCTCGAGGATACATTGACGCGTCTCAACGCACTCAAGCAGGCGGTGGCTTTTAGCGTCAATGTGGCTGCCGCGATTTTCTTCCTGTTTTCCGGGCAGGTGATCTGGTCTGCAGTGCTGGTGATGGCGGTCGGCGCTTTGATCGGTGGAGTACTGGGAGGGCGGCTGGCGGGCCGTATCAAGCCATCCACATTGCGCTGGACCGTGGTAACGATTGGCGTGATAATATCCATTATCTATTTTGTGCGCGGATAACAGAGAACCGGGAAATATCGAATTAAGTATGTATTAATTTGTTGCGGCTACACTCAACCCGATGTATCCAGGGATTAACAGGTTCCCGTCGTACTCCATCCTTCTCCAAACTAACTTTCCTCAAAGCGATTAATCCAAAACCGGTATTGCCCAGGTATCGGGTGATACTACTTGTATTTGCTCTGATTTTTGGAGGTGTAATGACCATCCGTATCAAGCGTTCAAGAGGGACGCCCGTTCGAAAGACAAACAGTATTCCTCGTGCGATTTTCACTTTCTTTTTGATCGTTACCATCTCTCCTCTGATGGGCTGTCTGCCCGCGTGGAGCACCCAGACTGCCGTGCCTGCAGCCACACAGGGACCGACGGCTGCCGGGCTGGCTTCTGCCAGTCAAATACCGGATCTTCTCACTCCGGCGACCGCGGCGGTGGCAACAGAGACGGCTGTCACTCCCGCAGCGGGCACACAGACCACACAGGAAGGCGTGCTTACCTTCACCGCTGATGCAGATGCCTGGGTGGATGAAGGCAGCCCGGACGTGAATAACGGCACCGGCGATTCCTTGCGGAGCGATGGGAATAGCGATGATCCTGCGATTGAAACGTTTA
>JAICQC010000199.1 GCA_025938055.1 Anaerolineales bacterium
CTATCGCTTGTCAAATCATCGAGTGTGCCTTCCTCCACAACCTGCCGAACGACTTGGGTCTCATTGATCTCGGACGGCGGTATCATCTCGGTGGCGTCGCGATAGATAACTGTCTCGTTCGTGATGACAATTTCCACCTGGGGGCCTTGCTCGCCGCTTTGGTTGGTGATGGGACCGCCGCCAGTGCCCCCAGGACCTTCGGATACAACAATACCGCCTCCACCCATTTCCGTGGAAAAGGTTTGGAGGACGATCGTATTGTCCGTGCGCTCGACGAATGTGCCTCTTGCTTCAGGTTCGGTTTTTGGCAATTCTGGCGCAGGGGTCATATCAATCCTGATCGACACAGTGTTGCCGCCGCCCATGGGAAACAGGCCCAATGGGCCGACGCTGCCATTAAGCAGCCGCCCGCCGACGAAGGCAGCAGCAGCCACAACAATGATTCCAAGGGTGAAAATGATGTAAAGCTTGTTTTTCATAGTTTTCCTTTATTTGTCGTTCATATAGGTGCAGACAGCCGTCTGCACCTATATGAACCTATTCATAACGCAACGCCTCAATTGGATCGAGCTGCGAAGCGCGCATAGCGGGATAGAGACCGAACACAATTCCAACCAGCAGCGCCACCCCAAAAGCCAGCGGGATACTGCCTGGCAACAGTAACGCCACGCCTTGATTTAATGCCGCCGCGAAGGGAATCGTCAGGATGCCAATCACAATTCCAGCAAGTCCACCTCCGGCGCTGATGAAGACTGCCTCCAACAGGAACTGTGACACAATATCGCGCTGCTTCGCGCCGACGGCCAAGCGAACACCGATTTCGCGCGTCCGTTCCGTCACGCTAACCAACATCACATTCATGATGCCAATTCCACCCACCGCCAGCGAGACGGTTGCCATTGCTGCCAGCAGAAGGGAAAATGTCTGTGCTGCTTCTTGCTGTTGCCCGAGAATGTCGTTGCGGGTGAGCATATCGTAGTCATCTTGATAATTGCCCTCCGCATCTTGTTCGATCTGGTGTTTCTCACGGAGATAAGCAGCGATCTGTTCCTTGGCTTCCTCAATGCGATTCGCATCAGTGACGTGAGCCACCATGTAAACAGAAGGTTCTTCCTCATAAAGCAACTGGATCATTGCGCTGATTGGCATCAGCAATCCTTCATTGGGATCAGATTGATAACGATTTTGGATGTCGGTACTTTCCAATTCATTCAGCACACCCACGACTGTACAGCGTTTACGATCCATCCAAATCGTCTCGCCGATGGGGTTATCCCCTGAGAAGAGATCAAACGCGGTCTGATAGCCAAGTACACAAACGGGGGCTCCTGCATACACCTCTTCGGTGGAGAACAAACGCCCTTCGCCAACGAAGTCGTCGGCTGTGAGGGCATCGCCGCCAGTCCATCCAACGGGTTGCACCTCGCCACTCGATGCAATTCCTTCCAATGCATCTGCTGTGGTTCCAATTGCGGAGATTTCGATCGAATTTTGTCCGAGGCGCACCTTGAGCGTTTTGGATACAGACATTTCCACACGTTCCACCAGCGGAATCATTGCCGCAATATCGAGACCTTCATCAAATGTCAGCATTTCTCCCATTGGTTGCATTTCACCGTCCTGCATTTCAAAGCGCTGACCAATCTGGATCTGATTCGCCCCCAATGATTGAAACGTGGCATCTACCGCAGCGCGCGCTCCATTGCCAAGTGCCAGCATCGCAATTACGGATGCAACGCCAATGACCACGCCCAGCATCGTCAGCGCGGCGCGCAGCTTATTCGCGGAGACGCTTCTCAAGGCTGTTCGTAAAAGATCAGTGAGTGACATGACGCTCGCCTTCCATCAGAAAGCCGTCGCGCATCGTATAAATACGGCTGGCGTAACGAGCCACGTTCATGTCATGCGTAACCATGACAATCGTGCTACCTTCATCATTCAGTTCCTTCAACAAGTGCATGATTTCCGCGCCTGTATTGCTGTCGAGGTTGCCGGTAGGTTCGTCAGCCAGGATGACAGCAGGTTGTGTAACCAAGGCACGCGCGATCGCCACGCGTTGACGTTCTCCCCCCGATAATTCAGTCGGATGATGTTCCATTCGATGATCCAAGCTGACACGCGAAAGCGCCTCACGTGCACGAGCCAATTGAGCCTGATGCCCGAACTGTCCGTCGCGATAAGCTAGAGGAAGAGCTACATTCTCCCAAGCAGAACAGCGCGGTAGAAGGTTGAAGTTTTGGAAAATAAATCCAATCCGTCTGCCGCGTAGATCAGCCAACTCGTCGCGGCCCAATGAGGAGGCGGGTCTCTCCTCCAACCAATACTCACCGGATGTAGGTCGGTCCAACAGCCCAATGACATTCAGCAGTGTAGACTTTCCACTGCCTGACGCGCCCATCAGTGCAATAAATTCACCCGCATGCACGGTTAAGTTCGCTTCACGTAAGGCCGTAACGACTGCCTTGCCCATCGAATACGTGCGAGTAATCTTTTCCGTCTGAATGACAGCAGTACTCATCGCGTAACGACCTGCTCGCCTTCCGTCAAGCCAGAGGCGACCTCGACGTATGTATCCCCGCGCAACCCAAGGGTAATTTCTTTTGTCTGGCTTTCTACACCGTCCCAAACTCTGACGGTTGTTGTATCCGCGCCAGATGCCCGTACGATCGCCCGCGGCAAACACAATACGCCTTCGTGTTTTGCAATTGTGATGGCCGTGTCCGAAGTCATTCCATCTGCAAGGCCGTCGGGCACTTCATCGAGCGAAATATAGATGTTATACAATGGGCGATCCCCTTCAATTCGCTGGGGAATGATGCGCTCCACCTTTCCCTGAACGGTTACGTCTGGGCGGGCATCGAAAAAGACTTCTACTCGTTGCCCAGGCGAGATCAGCGGGTAGTCTTCCTCTGTCACATTCGCGATGACTTCCAATGCCTTGGGGTCGCCAATCGTAAACAAGACGGTTTCCGCAGGATAGGTTTGCCCAGCTTGCGCAGAGACCTCGAACACAATTCCGTTAAAAGGAGCCCTGATCTCCAAGCTTTCCAGCACCGCTTTCGCGGCATCATACTTCGCCTGTGCAAGCGCAAGCTCAGAATCGACAGCCACAATCTCATTTTCTGTTGGATTGCTCATATACCAATTTAGCCTTGACTCCAACTGTTTTAGATTTTCCTTGGCCGTCGCGAGACCCGCCAGCAACTGAGATCGAACCATTGGGTCTTCCGCGGTTTTCGCTGCACCCTCCAGGTCCTTGACAGATTCCTTCGCTGCTCTGACCTGTCTTCGCAAATCTTTGATGAAATCATCGGTTGCCCGCGGATAGTCAAGTGAAGTCCGCCTTCTTTGAAGTTTTTCCAACTCCTCCTGCGCTTCAAGCAAATCAAGTTGCGCCTGTGTTGTCGTCACAGGGTCCAGTTCTGCCAGAATTTCTCCAGCCTTCACGGCGTCTCCCACTCGAACATTCACCGTCGAAAGTCGGCCCTCTGTGGGCATGTTGACCTCGGCTTGATTAACATTGACAAGATTTCCTGGCGCTGTGACCGTTTGTTCGACATCACAAGTTGTCACAGAGATTGTTTGCGGGGCAGGTGTGGGGGTAGGCGTATTGGTCGTCGCAAATCCAAAGTAGCCTGCTGTAGAAATGACCAGAATGCACACTACTGAAAATAGAACAATCGCGCGTTTGCTCACGGTGAAACTCCCAAGAAAAATTCAGACAAGGGTTTGCCTTGTCTCAGAGTATAGACGTGTGAGGTTTCAACCGGATTATGATGTGATTAAGATTTCGTAACCACCCTTTTCCCTTAATAAGACTTTGCGTGCTTAGCGAGCCTGGCGGTTCAAAATCTGAAAGTTACTTTGCCATGCGATAACCAATCCCAGGCACGGTCAGGATCAGGGAGGGCCGGTCAGGTCTCAGCTCGATCTTTTCTCTCAAACGGCGGATGTGCACATTGACGGTCTTCTCGCTGTCAATATCGGGCGCGTACCCCCAAACAGCTTCCACGATCTGTGCACGAGTCAATGCCTGACCGCGGTGCCGCGCCAGATAGTTCAAGAGACGAAACTCGGTGGGCGTCAGATTGATGGGTTCATCTCCGCGTCGCACCTGTGCAGTCGCCTGCTCGAGCACCAGGTCGTTGATCACCACTGTCGCTGACTCGGCTGAAGAATAATCACCGTAGGCACGCCGCAGTTGCGCGCGCACTCTGGACACCAGCTCTCGCAGGCTGAACGGCTTGGTCATGTAATCGTCAGCGCCCATCTCCAAACCTAGGACCTTGTCCAGTTCATCGCGCTGCGCGGTCAGCATGATAATGGGCTGGTGCAATCCAAAGCTTCGCATCTGGCGGCAGAAGTCGAAACCCGAACCGTCGGGTAAACGGATATCCAGAAGGATCAAATGAGGAGAGTTCTTTTGCGCATACTCTACCCCGCTCGAACCTGTTTTACGCAACTCAGCGCTGAAACCGTGCTGCCTGAACCCGTCCAGCAGACTTTGCCCGATGGCTGGATCATCCTCGATGACAAGAATTCGATGAGACTCCATGTGTCCTGGAATTATAGTATGTCCTGTATAAAACAGCGGAAGCAAGCAGATCAGATACTCTCGCGGCAGAGCTCAACCTGTTCCCATTTGCGGATGGAGTTGACCCTGAATATCTTTCCGCATTCTCCCAACTGTTCGATACGAAGCACTCGTTCTTCGACCTGGCCCGTTTCCAATAAATGAGCGCGGAATGTCCCGGGCAGTACCCCGCACGATATTGGCGGTGTGACCAACTTCCCACCCAGTTCGACAACCAGATTGCCTATCGTAAATTCGGTCAGTTCCCAATTCTCATTGTATAGCAGAACGTCATCGAATTCCTCCAAGCCTGTTCGCGCGGCTTTGTAGACATCTCGCCGCGTGGTCTTATGGAAGAGAAAAGGGTTGTCGGAATCCAGTGCTTCTCTGGCAAGGCAAGCCTTCAATGATTCTGCACTTTCTGCCAATGCGAAGGGACGAATCTCAGAGTCCAAGCTCCCGGTCTGATCGAGCAGGATCCGGACTCGCTGTGGCGCATGAAACCCGGAAGAGATATGGTCAATATACTTTTTGAGTTTTTCTCTTGTAATCTGGATATCAAAATAAGCAGCTGAATCCAGCATGCGCGCCAGATGCCTTTCGAGGAGAAAGAAATTCTCCTCTGGCGTCCAGAGCATGGTTTCTAGCAGGGAAAATGGACGAGATTGTTCGTTCAGCAGACGTGCTTTGAGTAATGCTTCGGCATATTCTTCCGGGCTTGTGGAATCCCAGACGATACCGCCTCCCACGCCATACTCTGCGCTTTGCTGCATCCGGTCGATCAGGGCAGTGCGTATGGCTACGTTGAATATTGCTTTTCGTTGCGGGGAGATATATCCAATGCTTCCCGTGTAAATCCTGCGCGGTGTGTTCTCCAGCTCTGCGATGATACTCATTGTGCTGACCTTCGGCGCGCCTGTAATAGATGCACAGGGGAATAGGGCAGAAATGATCTCAGTGACGGAGGAGGATGTGTTTGCAGTAACCGTGGATGTCATTTGCCAGAGCGTCGGGTAGCGCTCCGTCTCGAACAATTGTGGGACAGAAACACTGCCAAGCTTGGCGATCCGCCCCAGGTCATTGCGGACCATGTCTACGATCATCACATTTTCGGCGCGGTTTTTTGCAGATTGTTTTAGCCACTCGGACTGCTCGCGGTCTTCCGCGTTCGTGCGGCCGCGCCGAGCTGTTCCCTTCATCGGGCGGCAGGTGATGGCACCGCCATCGAGCTGGAAGAATAACTCCGGCGATGCTGAGCAAATTGCATAGCGGTCCATATCCACATAGGCTGCGTGCTTATTCTGGTTGTGCGCCAATTGCAGGAAGAAATCCCACGGGGTACCTGTGAAGTTGCATTGCAGGCGCATGGTGTAGTTGACCTGGTAGGTCCGCCCATCTCCAATGCGCTCCCTAATTGCTGCAATCGCTGTATGATAGGTTTCCCGGTCCGTGGTTGGATGCCAGTCCAGATCTGCGTTTGGTCCCTCAGGTTTTGGCAATGTGATCATACGGGGCTTCGGGTAGAGACCAAACCAGAGATATGGAAATCCGCTTCCCGCCCGGGTGGGAGCAGCCGAGTCGAATGCAGAGGCGGATTCGTAACTGAGGAACCCCGCGGCGTACCAGTGGTTCATCTCCACCAGGTGTTCAATTTCACGCAGGGCAGGCAAAACCTCCTCCAGTTTTTCTGCGATAATGATTTGCCGGGCAGCCGTAAAGTGCAGCCAGTTGCCATTTTCTCGCAGGAGGACATCGTTCGTTTTAATCGTCGTATTTGAATCGGGCATCTTAATAGGGTATTACGTTCCAATTGCCGCTCAGTGCACGCAAGGTTATTGATGCCTGGAGAGCGACTATAATTCTGCAAATTCGCCAAAGGAGCGCATCCATGAAATATTATCGCATCTATCTTGTAATTGCTCTTCTCGTTCTTGCTTCCCTCGCCTGCCAGGCTCTTACAGGAAGCCCGGAGGAACCCTCGGGCGTGCCGCCTGCCGTTGAGAGTACAGATCCAGACGTGACCGAGCCGTCATCTACAGACGCCGATAATAGTAACACTGATGGTACGATTGACACTGAATTTCCTACGACGGCAGATGCCTACAACATTACGGATGTCAACGGAACTCTTCTGTTTTACACGAAATTGTCTCTCGAGGAGACGATGGAATTCTATCGTGATGAATATGCAGCAAGAGGATACACCGAGCGCGAAATACTGACTGTTGTTTCAGATGGAACGTTCAGCATGGTCTTCGATGGTGACGCAAGTGGGAGCGCAGTTGTTATTCAGAGCGTTGACCTTGGTGATGGAAGCCGAACGGTTTCGATCCGGCTTGAAGATGTGTAGCTGACGGAACGTACCGGGGAACCATTGCTTTGCCTGTGATGGCTTCGCATTTTGTAAATATATTACAATGGAAAGCACTGAACTATGCGATTTCACGCATCCAAATGGTATCCTGCTCTTCTTCTAATGGTGGTCATCTTCCTGTTCTCTGCGCAGCCCTCTTCGGAGTTACCCAATTTTGATTGGGCGGACCGCATCGTCAAAAAGGGCGGACACATACTTGGTTATGCATTGCTTGCCCTGTCATATTGGAGAGGTTTTGATTTTCGGAAGGAAAGGAAGTGGCTTGCCTGGGGATTTGCCATCCTGTACGCCCTCGCCGATGAGTTTCACCAGTCCATGGTGCCCGGACGCGGCGCATCCATCTGGGATGTGCTGATTTATGATAACCTGGGCGCTTTGATCGCGCTCGGGTTGTTCGCACAAAAACAAAAACGACCAGATCCTGAGAATCCGACCGTTGGAAAGCTTGGCGCGAAATAACCACCTCAGCTATTCGAACTCGATCTCGATCTCTTCGTCTTCTTTCCAGTCTTCCATGCGGTTGATCTCGATATCCGTAAACAAGCCTTCCTGCTCTGCCTGGATGTGGTAGCGCTTCACGAGTTCGAGCATTGCCAGAAAGGTGACCACAATCTCCAATCGGGTTGCGCCCGGGTCAAGCAATGCCCGGAAGGATGAGCGTTCCACATCCTTCATCACTTTTGTGATCAGGTCGATCTTCTCGCGAATCGTGACGCGCGGGGCGGCGATGATCACACCGAGCGGCTGTTTGTTCCGTTCCTTTGCAAATGCCCCTTGCGCGGCGGTCACGAGTATCTCAAGCGTGATATTCGAAAGATCCAGTTTTGGTTCGACCTTCGGCGGCGGAGCGACCCGCAGATAGGTTCGCAGGTTTGCCTGCTCCCGCGCGCTCATCCAGCCGCCTATCTCCTTGAAGCGCTTGTAGAGCTTTAACTGGTCCACCAGCGATCGTCCCACGTCCTCCTCGCCGGGAGCGCGGGCAGGCGGGCGAGGCAGCAGCGCCTCCGATTTGATCTGCAGCAGCTTCGCTGCGATCACCAGGAAGGCAGAGATTTCGTCCGCGTTGACCTGCTCAAGGCTGTTGATATATGACAGGTACTGGTCGGTCACCCCCGCCAGAGACACGGACGTAATGTCCAGCTCCGCGTGCTCGATTAAGTCAAGCAGAAGGTCGAGTGGACCCTCATATACAGAGGTATGCACAGTGTAATTCAATTGCCGGTTCAGCAGATTGTCCATAGGCGCTGAATTATACCGCCAGGTATCTCCATACGATATAATTTCCTTATGCCTAAATTAACTCACCTCGACGAACAGGGGCACGCCCGCATGGTGGACGTTGGGCACA
>JAICQC010000126.1 GCA_025938055.1 Anaerolineales bacterium
TGCCCGAATGAGCCAGAACCGTGCCCGACGACAAGGCGCAGGTCTGGCCGGTTCTGAAGCGCCTCCGAGATTTGCAGGGAAACATCCTCGATCACATCGAGGCGCGGGGTATAGGGCTGGGTCTTGTCAGTAATCAGGGACCCCCCGAGCTTGAGAAAAACAAGTTCCTTCATATCCCTATTTAACCACAAAAACTTTCACAGGGCATTTGGAATTATGAGATGACTGTTAATTATGCCGCTTGGGAAGAGGTAGTATAATCTCGCCGCGTTATGAACCCTGAAATGGTCATCATTCTTCTGGTTGCCCTTCTGGGCGCCGGAACATTGCTTGCCGGGCGGGCGGGAATCCGGTCAATCCAACGGGCGCGCAAGGTCGTCTTTTACCGGACCCGCAAGGCACACATGCTGGCGGGCTGGCAGTGGCTTGCGTTGGCAATTGTGTTGCTGTCCTCCACGGTTGCTTCGGTAGTCTTTGGTGAACCGCTTGCGAATCAGATCCTTCCGTCGGCGGTCACCCCCGCTCTTCCATCACAGCAGGCTCCAGTTGCGAGCACCACTCCTTTCTCTGTGGCAACCCGGACTGTTACGCGTACGCCCATCCCCACCGCCGACGAGAGCCTGACTCCTCTCACTTCGACGGTCACCAGCGGACCGGAGGCATCGGGTGAGACGCCGAACGATTCCGTCATTGCTACAGCCACCGCAACCAGAACCCGGACCGCTACGCGTACGCCTTCTCCTACGCTGACCGTTACCACGACGCCTACCTCGATTCCTTCCGCGACCGCCGATTTGAGCGCTCTGGCAACCCGCGCCGCGCGTACGTTACAGGCACAGCTCGCCATCCCGCTGGTGTCTCATACTCCCACCCGCACACAGACCGCTACCTTCACGCCTTCCTATACACCTACATTAACCGTTACACCGACTCCCACCTCCACTTTCACGCGCACCCCGGTATTGACGGCGACGTCTTCGCCCACACGAACTCCTCGTCCAACACTTACGTTCACGTCCGTGCCTACGAATACAGCCACGCGAACGCTAACCCCCACGCAGACTCCATCGCCGACGCCGTCATTTACACCGACAGTAACGGACACATCGACTGTTACAATGACATCTTCTCCAACTGTCGCGCCCACATTTACACCTTCGGCGACCTCAACCAATACAGCGACAGACACCGCGATCCCGACTCAGACAGCCTCACTGACTCCAACTCTTACATTTACCTTGACCAGCGCTGCTACTCAGACGCCCTCCGCGACTCTAACGCTTACACTCACCCCAACTAACATCTCGACGGTGACTGCGACGGCCACATCTTCGCAAACATCGACTCTCACAAGGACCTTCACCCCCTTGCCAACGGCAACTGTAACAGCCACACGCACCCCGCGTCCTACACTGACGCCTACCTTCACGCGGACGCCGCGCCCCACCGCGACGTTCACTTCCACGCCGAGTCCTGTGCCTTCACCCACACGGACGCCAATGTTCGTAGAGATCGAGGTGTACTTCACAGACAACGATCGGTTGATCGCGGGGCAGGTTCCGTACGAGGTGGCAGTCCGGCGCTTTGTCCCCAGCTCGCAGGACGTTGTCATCTCCGTGCTCGACGAGTTCTTTGAAGGTCCTGGCGATGTGGAACGAAACCAGGGACTTGCCATCATCCATAACGGTTTTACAGGCTATAGCCGGGTCCGCTTGACAGGCGGCGGTGTACATGTGTACCTGACGGGGAATTGTCTGTCGAACGGCACGTTGTACAACATTACCTATCCCCTTCTGGCGAGCCTGAAACAATTCCCTGAGATCCAATTTGTCAAGATCTACGATCAGTTCGGCTATACGCGTCAACCCGCAGCGCGGGTCGACTCGATCCCTGCCTGCCTGGATCCATCGTTTACGCCCAGCGTGACCCCTCTGCCCACCTCTACTCTGGCATCTCGTTTCACCCCCACACCGACACGCATTGGGAGACCGACCTTGAGCGCTACTCCATACAGGTTTCCCACTCCGCCGTATCGGTAGGTTATCGCCGCCGGTGGCTGCTAATTTTCCTCATGCTATAATCTTTTTTAGATTCTCATGGATATTCGTGCAGGGATCATTGCTGCGATTGTATTATCTGTCCTCGGATCATTTTTTGTGTTTCGAGCTGGTTATCGGGCATGGCTGTCAGCAAGAAGACTTACCTTTTACCGGATCAAGCAGCAGCGTCAAAGAGCGGGACTGTTCACGATCCTTATTTCATTACTTATCCTGGGATTTGCTGTAGTTCTATTCCTGTATGGGGAGCCGGTGGCGTATCGTTATTTTCCTCCCTCTCCAACGATTACGCTAACCCCTACGATTACACTCAGCCCGACCATTACACTTTCCCCCACGATCACACTCAGCCCCACGATTACAAACACACCGTCCACCACCGATACTGCAACGATCACGCCAACGCCGTTCATCCCCCCGGTCATTGAAGTGTTGTTCGAGAGTAATGTGACGCCGAACCCAAACGCGGTCTTCAGTCCGCCGCAATTCACGCTCGATTGCGCGAATTTCAACGAGTTCACACCCGCGACCGTTTTTCAAAACCCGATTAAATATATGTGTGGAGTATTCACTTACGATCAGATGACCCCCGGCGCGCAATGGACTGCGCTCTGGTATCGTGATGGTAAGCTTGTTCACTATGAGACCATTCCCTGGAATGGTGAAACCGGCGGCTTTGGTTTCACGGAGTGGGAGGCGCCCGCGTCCGAGTGGCTCCCGGGCACCTACGAGGTGCAGATCTTCGTCGGGCTGGAATTGAAAGTTATCGGGCAATTCACCCTGGAGGGCGAAGCGCCCACGGCGATCCCCACGATTACTCCTTCCCTGACGCCGACTCCTTCCCATACGCCAACCTCCAGTCATACTCCTACATCGACGCGCACACCCACACCGACCCGCACCTCAACTCCCACAAGCACCCCGTCTCTGAGTCCCACTCCGTAGAGGACAGCGCACCTCTCTTCTGGTGAAATGCCTGAGATACAAAGGATGATTTACTCATGACGCAAAAGTCTTTCCAGGATTACTATCCTGACGTGTTTGCCCACTGTTACGGATGCGGCAGGCTCAACGAGCATGGGCACCAGATCAAAAGCTATTGGGACGGGGAAGAATCGGTCTGTCACTTCATGCCGAAGCCGTATCACATCGCGATCCCCGGCTACGTCTACGGCGGGCTGCTCGCCTCGCTGATCGATTGTCATGGCACGGGCACAGCTGCCGCAGCGCTATACAGAGCCGCGCAGGAAAAAGATGCCACGGCTGAACCCAACACACGTACTCTCACAGCATCACTTCATGTGGACTACTTGAAACCCACGCCGCTGGGCATCGAGCTTGAGGTGCGCGGCAAAGTCAAAGAACTCAAGGGGCGCAAAGTCATCATCGAAGAGTGGATCCTTGCCAACGGCGTCGTCACTGTGCGCGGGAAGGTGGTCGCGGTGCAGGTGCCGGAGTCTATGGTGGAGGAGTTGGTGAAAGGGAAATAGCGCCATGCTCTTGCGAACGCGCAATGGTTGGCACGCAATAAAAGACAGGCATACGGAAAAACTAGTTTCTTTAATGATTCTGCCAATTTTTTGCGTTGGAAGTTGCTTGCCTGTTCTTCCCACAGCTACATCTCAACCTACTGTTACACAAACACCCGACCCAACACCTGCAGCGCCATAATGAGAACTCCGAGATTTTCGAAATCTCGGAGTTGTTTCTTCGACGGCTTAGCTATTTCCTCCCTTCGACACTGCTCAGGGCAAGCTTTCACCGTATGATACAAACTCTCAGCCTTCAACTCGCTGAGCGCATAACACGGCGCTTTCTAAATGCTTCGCGATCTGTTGCGTGTCAACACAAGCGCCTCGCAACTTATGGGCTGGGCGGATTCTCCTGTTCTTTCCTTCCGATGAAGATCAGCGATTCCAAATCCTCCAAATCCTCTGGGGCATACTGTTTTATCACGGTGCGCACCTCATCCAGGTCAGCATCAGAAGCCCAGCCTAGCATTGTTCCTAAATCGCCCAAGTCACGTACGCGTTGTGCTTCCATTTTCATCATAACGAGATAGGGCAATTTTATTACGGGATATCCAGCCTGATCCTGACCCAAATCAGTCAAGGCTTTTTTAAGCCATGGATACTTCCCAAAAAGTACATCCAGTTCTATCCCATCAGGAGAAGTCATTAGGTAACCAGGCACTGCCAAGCGGGAAGCAATGCGATACCCTGCCTGTTCAAGTCGTTTGATAGCGTTTTCGCCGTCGTTCTGATGAACAAGGATATCTAAATCTTTAGTCATGCGTTCAGGCATGTAGGCGCGCGTCGCGACTCCACCCACGATTGCCCAGTCAATTCCTTTCAAGATAGGACGCAAATCGGGCCAGGGATTCATAGCCGTTCTCCTTCGCATGAATTCATGACTGCTTCCAGTACCCGGTTTTCCTTTTCGCATTGCTATGTCAATCATAATACGCCGAATTTGGCGCGGAGTAAGGTTGCCGTCGGGAGCGATTTTGGCGATGGCTGGGGGAATTTGAGTAGCCATATTAATTATTATACAACACTCATTCTCTTACTTCTTCGACGGCTTAGCCATTTCCTCTTTCACGGTGTGATACAAACTCTCAGCCTTCAACTCGCTGAGCGCATAACAGGGTGCTTTGAGGTGATTTGCCAGTTGCTGGGCGAGTCCCTGGTCGAAGGCGGCATGCTCCATGTTGATGACGATGCTCTTGATCTTTTCGTTCGCGATCAGCTCAGCAAAGCGATAAGATTCTTCCTGCGGGGGTAACGCACCGATCGAGACGTTCCCTGCGCCGTCGGTCAATACGATGAGCAGCGGCTCGATATCGGGGTGATGCGTTTTCTCCTGTCGCAATACATCCGCGGCGAGGAACAGTCCGGCGGAAAGAGGCGTCTTCCCGCCGACCGGGATATCCATGAGCGCGCGCTGCGCAAGCTGCACTGAATTGGTTGGGGGTAAAACAAGGGTGGCGCGGTCTTTCTGGAAGACGATCAAGCCTACGCGGTCGCGGCGCTGGTAGGCATCTGTCAGCAGGGACAGGATCGCGCCTTTGGTTGCGTTCATGCGCTCTGCAACCGCCATCGACCACGAAGCATCCACCAGGAACAAAACAAGATTTGCCACCCGCTTGACTCGTATCTTACGCTGCAAGTCAGAGGTTTCGATTGCGAACGCAAGCCTTTTTCTTTTTTCTTCGCGCTTCTTTTGGAAGGGAGCGGCGGCACGGAACGTGGCATCGAAGGCGATGTCATCCTTCCTTTCCCCTGCCGGGCGCGCTTTGATGTAGCGCCCATGTTTGCGCTCGGTCTTGGTCAGCGAACGACGACCGGCGTGCTTGCGCGCCAGCTTGTCGAGTGGGGTATTTAATTTGCGTGGCTGGAACTTCTCGCCCGGCTTGACCTTCTGCCCACCTTCCCACCAGTTTGCGCTGGTGTTGGCAAAAACATCCTGCGGCATCTGCTCGGGTTTGCCCTGCTGCGGACCTTCCTCCCGCTCATCTTCGATTTTTAAGTTTTTTTTTCCTCGGCTTTGCTCTGCTGCGACTCGGATTCTTCGTCCGACTCGCTCGGGACAGACTGACCTGCCAGCTGCTCGATGCGCTCCTGCAGTTGTTCGGTCGTCATCTCGGCTTGCTGGAAGGGAGTCCGCTTGATGCGATGGGGCAGAGCCAGCTCGGCAGCGAGGGCGATATCGTGGTCGTTGATCTTCGTCCGCCCCTCGAACGCTGCCTGGGCGCGCGCGGCTTTGAGGATGACCAGGTCGGCGCGGTGACCGTCGACATTCAGTGAGGCGGTCAGCGCGGCGATGGAGAGCAGGTCGCGGCTGGTGTGCGTCACCTGCCCGACAAGCTCGCGCCCCAGTTCGATCTGATGCGAGAGCTCTTCCTCTCTCGGCATCCACTTATTCCGAAAGGCATCAGCATCCTGTTCGAACGCAAGGTTGCGCTCCATGATCATCACGCGTTCGCGCGCCTCGCGAATTCCCACGATATCCACCGAAAGGGCGAAGCGGTCCAGCAGCTGCGGACGGAGTTCCCCTTCTTCCGGATTCATCGTCCCCACAAGAATAAAGCGCGAGGGGTGAGTAAAGGAGATACCTTCGCGCTCGACCATATTCACGCCCATTGCAGCCGAGTCCAGCAGGACGTCCACTACGTGGTCGTCGAGCAGGTTCACCTCGTCGATGTAGAGCAGACCGCGGTTGGCGGAAGCCAGCACACCTGGCTCGAAGTGACGTTCACCCTTCTGGATGGCTTGTTCGATATCCAGCGTCCCCACCACGCGGTCTTCGGTCGCGGAGACCGGCAGGTTCACAAAGGAGGTTGTCCTTACATGTGAGGGGATCTTTGTCGTTCCCTCGAATCGTTCTTTGCATTCTGTGCACCAGGTAGCGGGTTTGTCCGGGTCACAGCCGAAGCGGCAATCGTCAACAACTTCCACACTGGGAAGCAATGCAGCCAGAGCACGCGAGGCGGTTGACTTGGCCGTCCCGCGCTCTCCGCGGATCAAGACGCCGCCGATGCGTGTGTCCACGGCGTTTAGAATGAGCGCGCGTCTCATGCGCTCCTGTCCTACAATTGCAGTGAATGGGAAAATAGGTGGCATTTATCAACTCTCCGAATTGCGATTATAACGCGTGATTCCACAATCCCCAAATACGTGCAGGCAAAGAATGAGTTTTTGATTAAGTAAAATTAGCATCTTGCCTCTATGGAATGCCAAGGGTTGCAAACTTGTACAATCACCTGTATAATCCCATTTACATTTTTCTCAACCGGAGTATCAAGTGACAGATCAGAATGAGGCCCTGCCCGCCGAGGGGAGCGATGCTCACCAGCAGGGAGAACAATCGACGAATAACAACAATCAAACAATGGAGTCTTTGCTACAGGAGCAGGATCTAAACGTTGACTTGCCCCAATCCGGCGAGATCCGCACCGGGGTCATTGCGAGCATTAGTCCCAGCCAGATCCTTGTCAGCATCGGAGCAAAGTCTGAGGGCGTGGTTTCTGGTCGTGAACTGGAACAATTGACCGCGGAAGAACGTGAAGCGCTCAAGGTGGGAGAAGAAGTCCATGTGTATGTGATCAACCCCGAAGATCAAAATGGGAATGTCGTCCTTTCACTCAAGCGCGCCCAGGAGCAGATCGCCTGGGACAACGTGGAACGCCTGGTCTCGAGTGACGAAGTGGTTGAGAGCACGGTCATGGGCTTCAATAAAGGCGGCTTGATCGTCGGCGTGGAGGGCTTGCGTGGGTTTGTGCCCTCCTCCCAGATCAGCGCCATGCGCCGTAGTCAGTCTACCGGCGATACCCCCGAGCAGCGCTGGCAGAAGATGATCGGCCAGCCAATCTCTGTCCGCGTGATCGAAGTGGACCGCGAACGCCGCCGCCTGATCCTTTCCGAACGTGCTGCCAGCACCGAGTCACGCCAGTCCATCAAGGAACGGGTGATCGAAGAGCTTGAGGAAGGCAAAGTCTATACCGGTCGTGTGACCAGCCTCGCCAACTTTGGCGCTTTTATTAATATCAATGGCGCAGATGGTCTCGTCCATCTTTCTGAACTTTCATGGGACCACATTGATCACCCGCGTGAAGTGCTCGAAGTGGGGCAGGAAGTCAAAGTGAAGGTCATCAACGTGGACCGCGAGAAGAAGCGCATCGGGCTTTCCGTCCGGGCGCTGCAGGAAGACCCGTGGCGGTCACGTGTTGAAAAGTACAGCGTGGGGCAGCTGGTCGAGGGCGTCATTACCCGTCTGACCAAGTTTGGTGCTTTTGCCCGCCTGGAAGGTGACATCGAAGGCTTGATCCATATCTCTGAGATCGCCGATCACCGCATCGAGCATCCCAAGGAGGTACTCAAGGAAGGTGAAGTCAAGAGCCTGCGTGTCATCCGTATTGATCCTGATCAGCACCGTATCGGTTTGAGCCTCCGTAAAGTGGATTCAGCCGCTTTTGCCGATAAGGATTTCAAACTACTCGCGGCAGAATATGGTACGGATGAAGAAGCCGAGCCGTCTGAGCCATCGGAATCAACAGAACCATCTGAACCTTCAGAAGACTCTCCGGGTGAACAAACCTCCGAAAATCCGGAAGCCTAACTCTTAAACAAGAACGTCCCGCCCCCGGCGGGACGTTCTTTCAGCGTCATGCCCCTGATCATCGATTCACACCAAGATATCGCCTGGAACATGCTTACCTACGGACGCGACTACACGCGGTCGGTCGCTGAAACGCGCCGCCTTGAGGCAGGTACGCAGGTTCCCGAACGCAACGGCGATTGCACTGTCGGGTGGCCCGAATATCAGCGCGGCCAGGTCGCGGTGATATTTGCCACGCTATTCGCGACGCCCGCTCGCAAGAAGGAGCAGGGCGATAGCCTTGTCTACGCGGATCTTCAGACAGCACACCGCCTCTACCGTGAGCAGGTCACTGTATATCGCAAGCTTGCAGATTCCCATCCAGATAAGTTCAGGCTTATCGCCTCGACCCACGAACTTGATGATGTGATCGAACATTGGTCCAAGCCCGCGCCGGAAGGTGAAGGTCACCCTGTGGGGATGGTCTATCTGATGGAAGGCGCGGAGGGAATCCGCTCTCCACATGAGCTGGGTGAATGGTACGATCTGGGTCTGCGGATGATCGGTCTCGCGTGGGCAGGAACGCGCTACTGCGGCGGTACCACGGAGCCGGGTCCCCTTACGGACGAAGGACGCAAGCTGCTGGCTGCGATGACCGATTACAATTTCGTCCTGGACCTGAGTCATATGGATGAAGCCGCGGCGTTCGACTCGCTCGACCGCTATGAAGGACCTGTTATGGCGACCCATGCCAATTGCGCCGCACTGATGAAAGGTTCGGATTCGAACCGTCATCTGCCGGATGATGTCATTCGCGGCTTGATCGAACGCGATGGGGTGATCGGTCTGATCCCGTTCAATACATTCCTCAAGGCTGGCTGGGTACGCAGGAACGGGAGCCGCCGCGAAGAGGTGCCCCTGGATACATTCATTGCCCATATCGATCACATTTGCCAGCTCGCAGGCAACGCGGAACACGCGGGCATCGGCTCGGACCTGGACGGCGGCTTTGGCTTGCAATCCATCCCTCCCGAGCTAGATTCCACTGCCGACCTGCAGCTCATTGCGTCAAAACTGCTCGAGCGCGGGTACAGTGAATCTGATGCGGCAAATGTGCTGGGCGGCAACTGGCTGCGGTTCCTTCGAAAGCACTTGCCGGTATGAGCTTCGAACCTGAACCCCGTGTCTCTTATTTGCGGATCCGCTTCAGCCTGATCTGTGTGGGGGTTGGTTTATTCATTTTTATTATTGGTGCAAAACCTAACTGGTTTGGCTGGGATCGCAGTCCGGTAGTCGGGTTCATACAGATTGCGATTTTTCTGACTGGGCTGGCGCTGATGTGCCTGGGTGGTTATGTGGGGCTTTCGGCATTGTGGGGCAAGGCGCAGCGCAGCATTATCGCCGATATTGGGCTGCGGTTGATCGGCACGGGCTACGTGATCGCGGTCTTCACCGGCATGGCAGACGTGTTTGGCATGGGGTCACAGCCACTGCCGGCTGTGCCATACTTTGGTCCCTGGCAGGCGAGCGGAGTCCTGATCGGTCAGAGTGTGATTGCGATGGGCTTTTTGATGTTGATCCCCTATCATCTACATGTGAAGAAAGTGCCCAAATAAGAATTCTCGTACATGGGGATTCTATATTGTTTCAGGTTCATTAGCCCAGGGCCTCAGGAAAATCTTAATCAGGAGCGTGTTTGTTTCCAATAATTTATCTCCGATGTATGTTGCTGTTTTATGCAGCCATTTAAGGAGAAATGCATTACGGATCACGATCAATGCAAAAATAAACAGGAGCAGGAACACACCGTAGAAAAGTGCCCTCACAATGAAGAGCAGGATGAAGCCAATCAGGAAGGGTATCAATGTAATGGGAGTCAGAAAAACTGCGCCCAAGTAATAGTCTTTTTTCTTGGGATCGTCAGGCAAACGCCGGGAATTAACGAAGTAAGTGTAGCCGGCGCATACCCAAGCCAAAAGCATGAACAGAAAAATTCCCTTGCAGACCAGGTTTATGTGATGAAGCAGCATAGTTCACCCCGATGATGATCTCCCTATAGGAGGACATTTTATAACAGTTTTCGCCATTTGTGAACAAGCAACAAACATCCCGTGTCACACCGACACGGGATGTTTCAGTTTCCATTTGAGGATAATCAGCTTTGTTGCATGAATCTCTTTGCGGTTTCCACCAGCATTGCAGTGCCAATCGGCAGGGCGCGCTCATCCAGGTCGAATTTTGGATGATGCAGAAGATAGTTTTCATGTCCCTGCTTCTGCGTTCCGAGTGTGAACATGGCACCGGGAGCATGTTTCATGAACTCGCCGAAATCCTCAGCGCCAAGCGTCTTTTCGATCTCGCGCACGTTCTCTGTGCCGAGCATATCTCTACCGGCTTTTTCTATAACTTCAGACACCATCTTGTCGTTGATCATGGGCGGACCACCGATCTCATAGCGCAATTCATAATCTCCACCAAGCGGTTTCACGATATCGAATGCCCGTTTCATCTCCTCGTGGATCTGATGATGTACTTTTTCATTCGTGAAGCGTAGCGTGCCCGTCAGCTTGACGCTCTCAGGAATGACATTCTCGGTGAACCCGCCGTTGACCGAGCCGATGCTTACGATAGCTGGTTCGAACGGGTTGATCCTGCGCGAGATAATGGCAATGAGCGCCAGGATGACGTGCGCCATCAAATAGAGAGGATCGATAGTTTTAGCGGGATGCGCGCCA
>JAICQC010000190.1 GCA_025938055.1 Anaerolineales bacterium
ATCCAGGCGTTGATCGAGGTGATGGAAGGGCCGGACCCGGCATTGAGCGTACTCGCTGCCTGGGCGCTTGGCAGAGTTGGGAGCGTAAAAGCCATTCCCGCCTTGCAAAATGCCTTTCATCACTCAAAATACCGCTCGGTCAGAGCACATGCAGCCCGGGCCCTTGGCACCCTTGGAGATCGAGAAAGCATTTCATCCCTCATGCTACAAGCTCAAAACAATCCGGATTTGGGTCTGAGAGTTGCTTGTGCTTCAAGCCTCGGCAAGCTCAAGGTCACCGAAGCCACCCCAGATCTGCTACAGATTCTCTATATCGATACGTACCCCCAAAGCCGACGAGAAATGGGGCTGTCACTGGCGCGGCTGTTGGATTCAGAACGCAAATATATTGAGCTCAACCGCAACCTGGATAAGGATCCCGGGACCACACTTGCCCAGGAGATGGATGCACTCCGAACCATCCTGAGCAAACGATACGCGGAGAATCCCACTATCGCTCCCAAGATGATCGAGGCAAGGGATCAATTCGCTTTAGGGAATCTCGAACCGGGTTTCGCGCACCTTGCTGATACGATGGATCTACTGCTGCCGGAGCAGACCGAGATCTATTGCGAACAAATTCTTCGAGAGTGTAGTCTCCGTATTCGTGAATTTGGCAAGGACAGATTAGAATACCCGATCCTTTCGGTCATCAGTTTGGCTGCGTGCGCGAGATAAAAGCCTGAAGAATCAGGTTCCAGGCAATGCCATCGCGATGGCGCCTCGCAAAGCCGTATCGTAGCCGAGATCGCTCAATGCCACGTGAGGGGGCGGAACGAGCTTCAAATGTTCTTCCATTACCTCTTGAGCTCTCCGGATGAAATTCTCTCCACCGCCTACAGCCACGCCGCCGCCGATACGAATGAGATCCGGCGCGTAGAGCGCGGCAACATTACGCAGTCCCTGTCCTAGGTTATAGGCGACTTCTTCCCATTCCTCGGGACCAAGTTCCTCTGCCGGTTTGCCATAAATGCGGCGGATGCCATTCCCCGAGATCAGCGCTTCCAAACAATCCGGCGCGCCGCATTCGCATTGAACTGCAGAGGGATTAGTGCAGCGAAAGTGGATGGACTGGTGTCCCACTTCGGGGTGCGCCCCCTCCTGCCCACGGTAAATATCTCCGTCCACCAAAAAGCCGCCTCCCATGCCTGTGCTCAGGGTGAGATACAGGAAGCGCTTTGCAGAGACGCCTCCCCAGCGGTATTCGCCCACTGCGGCCACATTCGTATCTACATCGACATGAAATGGACAGCTCCACCTGGACTCCATCAGCACTTGGAGAGGGATGTTCCGCCAGGCAGGTTGATGTAATGGAGAGACGATTCCCTGCTCCCAATCCAGCGGCCCGCCTATAGCTGCACCCATTCCCAGAATCTCATCGTCCGCGGCAACTTCGCCGATCATGTTATTGATGTTTGCCAGATCTTCTTCCAGGCTGGTGGATGTGGCGGTGCGTGCGCGTCGCAGGATGTTTCCCTCGCGATCCGCCGCGGCGACCATGATCTTGGTTCCGCCGATGTCCAGTCCCACATACACGACCATATCCTTGCCTCTTGACTCTTTCGTGTCTCAAAAAATCTTTGCTTCCAATCCTAAAACGCCAGCCAGAATCTCGAAGTCACGCTGGTGGTCGCCATAGATAACCACCACATGGTCGCGCGAAACGGCTTCTTCGAAACCACGCAGGTCACGGAACTCGAGCAGTCCGCTGGCCTCGCAGTGGGGCAGATGCGGATGACGGGTCGTTTCGGCAACGCGTGCCCGGGCAATCATGAGCCGTTTCATATCGGATGCCAGAGAGATGACCGTGATCGGCTCCCCCGCTGCAAGATCCCCATCTGTACCGCAGCCGCGCCCATCGCGCTTGATCTCGTACGTTCCGCCCCAGCTACGCAGATATGTCTTGCCGCTGGGTGTCATTTCGGGAGAGACAACTCCCACGTACCCACAGTGCGCCAGACGGGCGAAGTTGCGCCACTCGGAGCGCGGGTATTCCTCACCCGGCAAGAGGGGATCACCGAAGTGATCGGTCAGCGCGCCGACATAGGACACGGGATACAGATTGGACATCATGGCAGGTTTGTTGAGGAAGAAGTTGGCAAGAATCATGCCGGTCATCGCGATGAAATCGCCGTCACAGGAGGCAATATAGCCTTCTTCACGCAGCAGCAATTGCGCCAGGCAAGGGGTATCCCGTCCACCGCCTATGATCAGGTCACCGAAGCAGTTGACTCCGAAGCCCAAGGCTTTCTCCTCTTCCAGAATATCGCGAATGGCGAGGTAGGTGAGGATGGCTTGATCCAACGCCTCGGGCTGAACTCCTCCGGACTCATAGCGGTGGGAGAGGCGGGTTGCACGAACGATCTGGATCTCCGATGCTGTGAATTTCGCATAGCGACCCCGCATATCCTCTAAAGAGTGGACAATGACCTCTGGGCCCACCTGACGGGTCACGCGGTCGCCGACGGCATACGCATTCCAGGGGAAATTCTGCTTTCCAATGACAACCATCCGATTGCCGCACAGGAAACGCTTTAGAGACAGCGCTCTCAACAGTGCGACTCCTTCACGCTGGTTCTTGACGAGATGCACATCCACGCCCAGGGTGCGGAGCATGTCACGCGCCGCCCAACGCCAGAAATCGGGCTCGTCGTAATCGAGCAGCGACCAAAAGATGACCGGCAAACCGCGCTCGACCAAGACGTGCGGGTGAGAATTCCAGACCTCGGTGGGGTAGGCGGGGATGCTCACCGGCAGGATCGCATCCACAGAATTGTCCAGGGCTCGTACAGTATCTTGCCAATGTTCGGGAGATTGGACGGCGATCGTCTCATTTAGGATAGCGACGCCTTCCAGGATTTGTCCCAGTTTGGACACATCTACGCTGGGGTTGCCGGGCTTCGCTTGAATGGGCTGGAGACGTGCGGGAGAATATTGCAAGTGACTGGGCTGCTGTTCGATCAGAAAACGCTGGGTTTCATCGAATTTCTTCATTCAACCTCACTTTGCCTATTGACAACGGGTTCTAAAAAGCGTATTATTTAATTGATTGCAGAAAGCAATTAACTCTCTTGATTTTATCATTACATGAAACATATTGACCACGAATTTGGCGGCGACCAGGAATCTCTGCGTCAGGTAAATCTCTCCACGGTTCTGACGCACTTGCGTCAGAACGCGCCGATTTCGCGCGCGGCTTTGGCAGAGATCACCGGTCTAAATCGAGCGACGATCACCCGTTTGGTGCGGGAGCTGATCGAGCACGGATTTGTGCGTGAGACCGGATTCCAGTCCATACGCGCCGGCCGCCCTTCGATTCTACTCCAGCTGGACCCGGATGCTGGCTGTATCATTGGGGCTGAAATCGAAGTGAAATTTGGTTCCGTTATCCTAACCGATCTTGCTGCCCATGTTCTCTGGCGCCAGGAAGTGGATTTTGGGGATAACGATGAACCAGATGCAGTTTTGAATAGCACCGCGCAGCTCATCCGGCAGGCCATTTCCAAGGCTGGCGAAACAAACCGTCACATTCTGGGCCTGGGCATAAGCCTGCCAGGTTTGGTAGATGTGTCCAGCGGCGTATTGCTTTTTGCACCCAATATGCGCTGGAGTGATGTACCTGTCAAGCAATGGCTGGAAAATGAATTTGGAATCCCCATTTATGTAGATAACAAGGCGAACATGGCGGCGCTCGCCGAGAGTTATTTCGGGTCTGCGCGCGATAGTGAATATGTCCTGTATATCAACATTACGGCTGGAGTCGGTTCCGGGATTGTCCTCAACCAGCGGATCATGCCGGGGGCATCTGGGCTGGCGGGAGAGGTGGGGCATATGGCGATCCATCCGGATGGACCGAAATGCAATTGTGGGAGTCGGGGTTGCTGGGAGACCTATGTGAGCGCCCTGGCGGTCTTTCGCCGCCTGCGCGAAGCCATTCTTGACGGAGAAGAGTCTCAACTGGCAGAAGTCGTGCGGGATGGGTTCGAGAGGATCACCATCCCGCTCATGGTGGAGGCTGCCCGGAATGGGGATCGAGTGGCGCTGGCTTCCCTCGAGGAGACTGGATACTACCTGGGGATTGGGCTGGCGAATCTGATCAATACCTTCAATCCTCAGAAGGTGGTATTGGGGGGGTACGTAACCCAGGCATACGAATTTTTGCTACCGGTCATCCAGAGCACGGTACAGGATCGAGCTCTACGCTGGCCCCGCGAAGCCGCAGAGATTGTCGTCGCGACTTACCTAAACGATGCCAGCTTGATGGGAGCAGTCGCAACCGTATATGGTCAAATTTTGTCAAACCCAAACCAGGCGTTCAAGGCCAAGCGCGGGATCTAATCGTGCCAGGAGGTGATCTGCAAAGAAAAATCAGACGTTGCGTGTTTGCCGTTCGGGCCCCACCGCCTCCAGCATTTTGCCAGCCCGTGCAAACGTGGTCCATCAAATTTTCATAAAAAGGAGAAGAAACATGAAGAGCTTTAAAAATCGCCTATGGTGGGTATTCTCTATGGTGATGGTGGTGAGCTTGCTGGCTGCCTGCGGTGCGCCTGCGGCAACACCGACTCAGCCAGCAGAGCCAGAGGAGCCGGCGGGTCCCACCGCGACCCCGGAGACTGTTTTTGTGGAGGTCACGTCCACACCCGGACCAGGCACAATCGCATATAACCCTGATGTATCCGGAGAAATTGAACTCTGGCATTTCTGGGCTTCGCCGGTCCGCCGGAATGGCGTCCAGCGCATCAAGGCTATCTGTCAACAGTATTTGCCGAACGTCACGGTGGTTGATACTGTAAAGCCATTCGGTGATATTTGGACTGCCAATGTGGCAGCGGTGGCAGCAGGGTCTGGTATGCCGGATGTGATCGTTTCCGATCGCCCGACGTTGCCGAAAGATGCAGCGGATGGCGTCTATATGAGCCTGCAGGAATTTGCAGACCGCGACGGCATCACCCGTGACCAGTTCTATGATTGGGCCTGGGACCAGTCCCTGTACGAAGGTGAGACGTACGGCATCCCGTTCGAGACCGACGTGCGTGTTTTGTTCTGGAACAAGCAGCTCTTCGAAGAAGCCGGACTTGATCCCAATGACCCGCCGGAAACCTGGGACGAGCTCCTGCAATATTCCGATGCACTGGATAAGCAAAATGCGGATGGCAGCTACGACCGCATCGCCTTCTTCCCGCTCTGGAACGCCGGCTTCAACCCGTTCTGGGCTTATCTCAATGGCGCCCCGTTGATCGACGCTGAGGGCAATCCCGTGATCAACTCGCCCGAAGCCGCGGAGACACTTGAATGGATCAAGATGTGGGTGGATCGCTACGGTGGCTGGCAGACTCTGCAGGATTACAGAGCTCAATATGGTGCTCCCCCCAATGACCTGTTCATGGGCAATGGTGTGGCAATGTTCGTAGATATCTTTGGCTACAACAGCCAGCTGGAGTTCTACCGCCCGCGGGCTGATGTCAACGCTGATTTTCAGATTACCAATGATGATCCCCGCATGGATTGGGGCATCGCTACGCTTCCGTATGATGAAGACGCCGGCCCCGCCAACTGGAGCGGTGGTTTCTCGCTCTCCATTCCCGCGGGTGCAGAAAATCCGGAAGCTGCCTGGGAATTCATCAAGTGCATGACGGGTCCAGAAGGTCAGTCCTCCTGGGCACGTGATACGCAGGCACAGCCGACCAACCTGATTGCGGCTACAGACCCTGTGCTGTCGGCCAGCCCCGGTTGGGAAGTGGTGGATCAGGCGCTGCAAACCAGCACCGGTGGCGTGTACGTACCCGCCTACCCAAATTGGAATGAACAGCTCGATCTGGTTCTCGAGCAAGTCTGGACGGGTGAGTTGAGTCCGCAAGAGGCGCTCGATCAGGCTCAGGCTGCTGTAGAGGATGCTGTGCAGTAGTCCCTGACATCGCGAACGACATGGGGCGACGCGCCGCAACTCCGGGCGCGTCGCCTCTCTTGTGCAACAATTTGGAGGTGCAACATGAAGGCTACTCCAGCCTTGCGTCGACCGTTTCTGCGCCCTGCCGTAAAAGAAGAGTTAATCGGCTGGCTGTTTGCGATGCCGTGGATTATTGGATTTCTATTGTTCCTTGTCGGGCCAATGCTGTTTTCCCTGTACACGAGTTTTACAACCTATAACATCATTGCCGACCCCAAGTGGATTGGACTCGAGAACTACGAAAATTTGTTCTTCGACGATCCACTCTTCTATAAGTCCCTTTCGAACACGTTTTGGATGGTGATCGTCAAGACGCCTCTTGTCATGGTGGTGGCTATCGGGTTGGCGATGCTTCTCAATACGGACATCGCCGGAGGCAAGTTCTTCCGAACCATCATCTACCTGCCCAATGTGTTGTCGGGGATTGCTGCTATCTTTCTGTGGCAATTTATTCTTGCACCAAATGGATTGTTCAACGCTGCCCTCGGGTCATTGGGTATCCAGGGACCTGGTTGGTTCGTCGACCCGCTCTGGACCAAGCCCGGAATGGTCGTGATGGGCATGTGGTGGGTCGGGGGCAATGTCCTAATTTTCCTGGCGGGATTGAAGGGCATTCCCAGAGAGCTGTATGAGGCGGCTGAGATCGATGGGGCCGGGGGCTGGCAGAAGACCAGGTATATCACTCTGCCCCTGCTCTCGCCCACGATATTCTTTGAAGTGGTCACCGGCATCATTGGCACATTCCAGATCTTTGCGACCGCCTTCATTCTGACGGGGAAAAATCCGCCGGTGGGTGAGCTTGGCCAGTCAATGCTCTTCTATGTCCTCTATTTGTACGATCGCGCGTTTGGGAAGGTCGGCCAGGGCGGTTTCCAGATGGGATATGCCTCAGCCATGGCGTGGGTGTTATTCATCATCATCCTCGTGATCACCCTCCTCCAGCTCCGCTTAGCCAGACGCTGGGTCTACTATGAAACCGAACGGTAAAGAAAGTTAAGGAGGCAGCCATGACAACTTCTGTTGCAAAAGCCGGGAAGACCGTCTTCTCCCGTCAGGCGATGTTTAAACGGTCCTACTGGACACCTGGAAAAGTCATCACATTCCTGCTCTTGCTGGGAATCAGTATTCTTTTCATCATCCCGCTCTTGTGGATGATTTCGACGTCCCTCAAGGAGGCGCAAGACCTGGTAGGGTTTCGCTGGATTCCGACCCGCTTCGCATGGGAGAATTACGTCGATGCTTTTAGTTTCGGCATGTGGCCGCAATGGACCCTCAACACGGTCATCATCACCGTCTTCTCGGTGGTCGGCCAGGTACTCTCCTCTTCGATCGTCGCGTACTCTTTTGCCCGCTTGCGCTGGCGGGGACGGGATGTGCTCTTCCCCATCGTTCTGGCGACCATGATGCTGCCCAGTGTCGTCACCATGATCCCCCAGTTCGTCCTGTTTGCCAATTTGCCGGCGTTCGGCTTTATGGGATCCAGGGTATGGACGAATACGTTTTTGCCATTGATCGTTCCTGCGTTTACCGGCAGCGCGTTCTACATCTTCCTCCTGCGCCAGTTCATGCGTGGTATTCCCCAGGACCTTAGCGATGCCGCCCGGATCGATGGCGCCGGGGAATTGCGCATCTGGTGGAGTATTATCATGCCCATGACAAAACCCGCGCTGGCAGTCGTGGCGATCTTTACATTTCAGGGGGCGTGGCAGGACTTTATGGGTCCCCTGCTTTTTCTGCAGAGTGAGAAGTGGTACACCCTGCAGCTCGGTTTGCGTCAATTCGAGGCGGCTGCGGGAGGTTCACCGGCCTGGCACTGGCTGATGGCTGCCAGCCTGATGGTGATGCTGCCGGTATTGATCGTCTTCATCGCATTCCAGCGTTATTTCATCGAAGGGTTCAACTTCTCTGGATTGGCGGGTCGGTGAGCCTGACACTGGTTGTGTGGCGGACGCAATTGAGATGATCATCAGAAACGAAAAAGGCATTTGCCAGTTTGTATCCGAAACATATTGCCTGACTTTCCTCGCTGACCGGCCGTTCGTGAACCTGGAATCTCCACGCGGCGATCGACTGGCTGAGTTGTTTGCCTTGTCCAGCGTTCATTCCCTGGAAGGTCGTGATGATACGACGCAGATCGGGACATGGGAAATCGAGGAACAACCTGGTGTAACCACCTTTCTTCTGCGCGCGCAAAGCTCCCTGTGGAAAGCAAAACGCTATCGTTTGCGCTGCTTTCCGCATCGCTTCATCTATGATATGGAAATCGAAGGAACCGGTCGGCTGGCGGAGGTGAATTACTTCGGCGGTTATTATTCCGGACAGCCCCGCTGGGGATCTGGGTTCTTCTGGTCAGGGCAGAATTTTCTGGCAGGTTTCAATCCCGAGCCGAACACGGCGGAGATCAACCACTTCTCACCCCAAACCCATACACAGATTGACCTGATGGGGGTTCCTTTGCCTGGCAGAAGTGACTGGTTCTTCACACCTCCGCCTTTCTGCTTTAGCATGCAGTGGTCAGAGGGATGGCTCTCTCTTGGTGTCGAGACCATGCCAGGACAGAACCGCTTTACTGAATATGCCTACCGTGGGAGTCCATCAGCCTTCCATTTGCTATTGTCCTATGAGGGTCATACTTCAGTCAGCGGAACCTATCAATTACCTGCC
>JAICQC010000198.1 GCA_025938055.1 Anaerolineales bacterium
AGCTCGGCATCGATCTCGCGGATGCGCCCATCGATCTCATCCACTTCGCGCTCAAGAGATTTTCGCTTTTCAGCCGTCTTATTCTTGTATTCTTCCCACATCTCCAGGCCGAGAATATTACTCAACACTTCCTTGCGCCGGCTGGCATTCTGCTGTGTGAACTGGTCAGCTTTACCCTGCAAAAAGAAGGAGGCATTGACGAAGGTGTCAAAGTCAAGCCGCAGTGTTTGCTCGATGCGCGTCTGTGTCTCACGCGTCGTTTTTTCGCTAAGCGGCTTCCATCCAGTCTGGGTGCGCACCTGGAATTCCAGCACTGTATTTTTGTTGCGCGGCAGGGTACGCTGCACACGGTAGGTATTTTCTTCGTGTTGGAAGGTAAGTGCAACTTCGGCAGCTTTTACATCCTGACGCAGGTGGATCACCTCACTGCTCTTGCCGCGCGCTTCCCCAAACAGACTCCATGTGATGGCATCCAGCAGGGACGACTTGCCGGCGCCATTGTGACCGGAGATGCAGGCAATATCGAAGGTTGTGAAGTCAAGCTCAACCGCGTCGTGATAGGAAAGGAATCCTGAGATGCGTATGTGAAGTGGGATCATGGATTAGCAATTGTACCTGTTATTGCACATTTGTTCTGTGAATGTCATAGATTATAATCGAACCATCATGTTTGAAGCCTCAGACGCAATTGCGCGGCGCCGACTTGCATTGCTCGCCATCACACTTGCAACGATTCCCTGCTATTGCATCGGCTGGATCGCCATCGCGCTTGCGCCGAGTCCTTCAGACTTAACGCCGTCCGTGACAGCTACCTTGACACTGACCAGCACACCTGTTTCTCCAACTCTCACTCCCACTCCTCCGATCGTAACCGGCACGGCTACTAATACACCCACTTCCACCCTCACGCCAACCATTACCCCGACCAGCACCATCACGCCGACCCTGTTCCAGCCGCCTACGTTCACGCCTTCATTAACGCTGACGGCGTCCCTCACGCCCTCGCCCATCCCGTCGTGGACACCCAGCCTCACAGACACACCCATTACACCGACAAGTACGCCTACTCCCACGATCACAGAATTCCCGTCTCCGACCCCTGACTAAATGACAGACATCCTCTCATTTCTGAAGTTACTCATCTCTGTTTCAGGTCTTTCGGGTAATGAAAGCCCCGTCGCCGATCTTATCGCAGAGAGGTGGCGCCCGCTTGTGGATGAGGTCAGCCTCAGCCGCGTGGGCTCACTGCACGGATTGAAACGAGGGACCGGTGAGTCGCCGCGCCCCTCGCTGATGATCGTCACACATATGGATGCGATTGGGATGCGCATTTCAAAAATCGTGGATGGCTTTCTGCACATCACCAACGTCGGTGGGATCGATGTGCGTGTGCTCCCTGGCGCACAGGTGACCGTCCACGCCTCAGGAAGCAATGAGGAATTACCGGCAGTGATCGCCATGCCGCCCGCTCGGTTTTTGCCTGATGGCGCAGGCGATAGCGTGCTGGCGATCCAGCATCTGTTGGTGGATACGGGCCTCCTGCCGCGCGATGTGGAGAAAAAGGTCCGCGTGGGAGACCTGGTCTCCTTTGCCAACGAACCGTTCGAACTGGCAGGCGAGATCCTCTCGGGTCACAGCGTGGATAACCGCGCCTCGGTCGCGGCATTGACGGTTTGCCTGGAGGAGCTGCAGAGCAAGCCGCACGTCTGGGACGTCTGGGCGGTGGCAACGGTGCAGGAGGAAACCACCTACCTGGGTGCATATACTTCTGCATTCGAGCTGCGCCCGCAGATCGCAATTGTGGTGGATGGCTGTTTTGCCAAGGGACCCGGCGCAAACGGCTGGCAAACCTTCGCAATGGGGAAGGGTGTGGGTCTGTGCGTCGGACCGAACATGCATCCTTTTTTGCACAAGCAGCTCAAGGAACTGGCAGAGAGACTCGAGATTCCCTGGTTCCTGGATGTGACCCCCGCGCACTCCGGCACGGATGCGTTCGCGGTGCAGGTTACGGCAGAGGGGATTCCGACGACTCTTGTGGAGTTCCCGTTGCGCTACATGCATACCCCGGTCGAATCGGTCGCGCTGAAAGATATCCAGCGCGCCGGTCGCTTGCTTGCAGAATTCATCGTTGCCCTCGAAGAAGACTTTTTTGAAACAATCGTGTGGGACGAATAGCCAATTTTTTGGGCACTGATACGCCCATAAGAAATATTTAAGCTCGCCTCGTCACCAATCTCTGGTCTCTACTCTCTAACTTTTATGCCAAACTTTGGAAACCCTCAACTAAAACTACTCGAAAGGCTTTGCAATGTCATCGCGATCTCCGGAGATGAAGGTGAAGTCCGTAAGATCGTGCTCGACGAGATAAAGCCCCACGCAGACGAGGTCAAAGTGGACGCGTTAGGCAGCGTGCTGGCGATCAAGCGTGGGCGTGCCCGCAAACGCATGCGCGTTATGCTGGACGCGCACATGGATGAAGTGGGTTTCATGATCGTGGATGATGATGGCGATGGTCTCTACCGTTTTGAGACGGTCGGTGGAATCGACGCCCGCCACCTGGTTGGCAAGCAGGTTTTCGTCGGCGGGGAATACACACCGGGGGTGATCGGTGCGAAACCCATCCATTTGATGAGCGGCGACGAACGCACAAAAAAGGTTCCCTTGGAATCCCTGCGCATTGACCTGGGACCCTCAGGCAAGGCAAAAGTCGGTGACCGCGCCGGGTTCGCCACCCGCTTCCGCCGCGTGGGACCATCCATCATGGCAAAGTCGATCGATGACCGCATCGGTGTGGCAACACTGATCGAGCTGTTCAAACAGTCGCCGCCCAACGTGGATCTGTGCGCGGCGTTCTCGGTGCAGGAGGAGATCGGGCTTCGTGGTGCAAAGGTCGCGGCACAATATTTCAACCCTGATCTCGCCATTGCCATCGACTCGACTCCCGCCTACGACCTGCCGTTACATGACGGCAGCGAGAATTTCAGCTATAACACGAAATTGGGGCTGGGTCCCGCGATCTATGTGGCAGACGGCTCCACCCTGCACGACCCGCGGCTGGTACGCTTTCTGGCGGAGACCGCTGAAGACGAAAAGATTCCCTTCCAGTTCCGGCAGCCCGGAGGCGGAGGCACGGATTCGAGCGCGATCCAGCGTGCGCTCGCCGGCATCCCGACCGTGTCGGTGTCGGTGCCGCACCGTTACACTCATTCTCCCGTCAGCATCTCGCGTCTCGACGATTGGAAGCATACGATTAATCTGCTGCATGCTGCGCTAAAGCGCATCACACCAGAATTAATTGCTGTTCGTTAAATAAGGTAACTTGTATCTGTGTTTACCTGTCTACTTTATATAGGTGACGTATGAATGGATTGATCAATCTTGTTGGTTCGGGAGAATATCTGCCCGTGATGAAAGATGTGGACCGTTATCTTCTCGACAGTCTAAACTTGAACGGGCGCAAACCGCGCGTGGCATGTCTGCCAACTGCCGCAGGCAAGGAGGGCGAGAGCAGCGTCAATCGCTGGCTGAGCATGGGAGTCCAGCACTTCACTGAGCTGGGCGCGGATGTGGATGCTGTAGCCATCGTCGACCGTGACTCGGCGAATGACCCCTGCTGGGAGCCCATCCTGGAAAATGCTGATCTGATCTATTTTTCGGGCGGGGATCCCAGCTATTTGCACGAGACGATGAAGGGCAGCCTCGCCTGGAGCGCGGCGCAGCGTGCCTGGGCTCGCGGCGCGGTCTATGCCGGTTGTTCTGCGGGCGCGATGATCCTTGGCAAACGCATGCCGAGCTTTCGTCTCGCGGGAACGCAGGAGGGGTTTGGCGTGGTGCCCGCCACGTATATCGTGCCGCACTTCGATGCCATTCCCGGTATCTGGAAGCCGCTCGTCTTTGGGCTTCAGCGCCAGCTCAAGAAGGGTGAGCGCATGATCGGCGTGGATGAAAACACGGCTCTCATCGGAAAGCTGAATGGCGAGTGGCTCGTCAAAGGGAAAAGCAAGGTACACGTCTTTGCGCGGGATGGCAAGGTCAGTTACGAAAACGATCAGACGCTGGTGCTCAGTTAATTTCGCAACGCTGTTCATAGAAGGGACATCGTGAAAAAACTTCTCCAAACACTCACCGAAACATTTGGTCCATCAGGTTATGAAGATGAAGTTCGCAGAATCGTTCGTGGCGAGGTGGAGCCGCTTGCGGATGAAGTCCGCATCGATACGCTTGGCAATCTGATCGTGCGGAAGCGTCCATCGAAAGCCGCGCAGAATACCAGGAAGATCATGGTCGCCGCACACATGGATGAGATTGGTATCATCGTGAGTCATGTGGACGAACATGGATTCGTCCGTTTTGCACCCATTGGCGCGGTGTTCAGAAGATATGTTCTTGGCGGGCGCGTGCGCTTCCTGAACGGAACCCAGGGCGTGATCGGCTACGACCGTCTGGATAACGTCAACGAACTGCCGACTCTCGATAAAGTCTATATTGACGTCGGCGCGACCAGCCCGAAGGATTGCCCGGTTAAGATTGGCGACGTGGCTGCGTTCGACCGCCAATACAGCGACCTGGGGAACCGTCTGGTGGCAAAATCGATGGATGACCGCGTAGGTGTGCTTGTTGCCATCGAAGCGCTGCGCGCTCTCAAGTCCACGCCGCACGACGTGTACTTTGTCTTTACCACGCAGGAGGAAGTGGGCACGCGCGGCGCGATCACATCGGCATACGGCATTGACCCCAACTTTGGCATTGCGGTGGACGTTACTCCTACAGGTGATACGCCCAACGCACAAAAAATGGAAATGGCACTCGGCAAAGGTCCCTGCATAAAGATCCAGGACGTGAGCATGATCGCAGACCCGCGCGTTGTCCAATGGCTGATCCGCGCCGCCGAGAAGAATAGAATTCCGTACCAGCGCGAGGTGCTGCTGATAGGGGGAACCGACGCGCGGGCGATTCAGCTGACACGCTCAGGTGTGCCGTCCGGCTGCATTTCCATTCCCACCCGTTACGTCCATTCGCCATCAGAAATGGTGGACGTTTCCGACGTGCAAAACGCTATCCGGCTTTTGACCGCTGTTTTGCGCACGCCGATCGATCTGTTGTGATGAGGCGCGTTCTTCCCTTCGTTCTCTCGTTAGGATTTTTCTTCAGCGCGGGCTGCACGTCGCTGGAGCCGATCCTTGCTTCGCTCACGCCGCCTTCGCCTGCTCCCACCCTTGCGCTCACGCCCACACCTCAGCTGACTCCCACAGCCACCGTGCCCGTTCAGGAAGAAACTCCCGTTCTGCGTGTCTGGCTGCCGGCGCAGTTCAACCCGTCCGCTGAGGGTATGCCTGCCGAGATGCTTGCGGAGCGGCTGGCAGAATTCGAATCCCGGCACCCCGACATCGAAATGGAGATCCGTATCAAGACCGCGGAGGCGGAAGGCGAAATTCTGAATGCCCTGTCTGTCACGAGTGCAGCCGCGTCCGGTGCATTGCCCGACCTGATTCTGCTTTCGCGCTCGGATCTGGAGGGCGCCGCACAGCAGGGATTGTTGCATCCCATCGATGGACTGTCCGCCTCGCTTGACGACCCGGACTGGTACAGCTACGCCCAGCAACTGGGACACATCCAAAACACGGGCTACGGCTTGCCTTTCCTTGGAGATGCACTGGTTTTGGCCTACTACCCTGAAATCGGGCAGCTTGTCACCTGGGAGGATGTCCTCACCAGTGAAGGACAGGTTGTTTTCCCGGCAGGCAATCCGCGAGGACTGATTGGTCTTTCACTTTATTCTTCTGCCGGCGGTGAAATCCTGAATACCCAGGGGATGCCCACGCTGGATCAGGAAACGTTGACAGAGGTCCTGCTCCTGATTGAAGATGGACTTTCAAGGGATGTGTTCTCGCCTTCTCTGGCGAATGTGACCAATGAGATGCAGACCCTGCAGATCTACCGTACAGGCAGCGCCAATAAGGCGATTGTCTGGTACGTGAGCTACCGTCCGGTTTCAGATGGAGCGGTCACACCTCTGCCGGGCATGGATGAAATGCCTTTCGCCTATGCCACGGGTTGGATCTGGGCACTGGCAGGTGCCGACCCCGAAAAACAACAGCTTGCCGTGGAGCTTGCCGAATATCTGGTCGCAGATGATTTCATCGGAGAGTGGACCAACGCGACGGGCTACCTGCCGACGCGCCCTTCGAGCGTGAAAGATGCCGATCGGACATTGACAGCGATCCTCGAGTCTGCGCAGCCGCTCCCTGCGAACGATGTGCTGGCGGTCCTGGGTCCGCTCATGCAGGAGGCGTTGACCCGCGTTCTTAACGGTGAGTCGCCAGAGGATGTGGCGGGGAGTGTCCTCGAAAAATTGAGATGAGTTCCGGGAGGAATTTGTATGTCAGAATGGAAGCGCACTACGCAGGAAACCGCTTTTGAATATTTACCGCCTGAAATGGTCTCCGCTATCCGCGGGCATATCGAGCAATATAATCTCGGATTGATCCTCTCGGACGCGTCGATGAGCATTCAAACCCATTCGGAAAAGAAAAGCAAAGGATGGTTCGGGAAAACGGAATGGGTCCAAACAGGCGCGGTTCTGACGCCGCGCTGGCTGCTCTGGGCGATTACTGGGACAAAGACACGCGGAGTGACCGCCCTCTCTGCACAGTTGACCGATCTCTCCATACAGGATTACGCCCAGACGCCGTTCGCAAAAATGATCCCAGATTCTGGTATTCAGGTCAGCGGGATTTTTACAGATGCCAGTGAGAGCGCCAGCGCCTTCATCGGGCTGGAGGAAAATGAGGCGGGGAATAAATTCAAAGAAGCCGTAATCCAGGCGACGCAGCAGGCGAAGAAATAAACAGGCTCCCGATTTTGGGAGCCTGCTCTTTTATTAGAGTACCCATGCCCACAGCATCCAGAGTCCGGTCATCATCAGCCCGATCAAGAACCTCGCGCCAAATGCCCACCCCCAGCCAATCATGTAAGCCTTTGTCGATTGAAGGGCGGCTTCGTTGTTTTTCAATCTGCGGTTTTCCGCCAGGTACAGGCCAAGCGGGGCGGCGACCAGCCCGATCAGCGGCGTGAAGAAGATACTGGCAACAATCCCGGCTGCAAACGCAAAGAGGATCGAACTCCACGGCACGTACTTATCGCGCATTTTGTACGCGATGATCAGGTTATCCAGGATATTCCCAGCGATCATCAGGACGGTAATGATGCCGAACAGGGTCCAGTCCCAGCCCGTCATATTGCCCGCCGCGTTCTCAAGGATTGCATAGACCAGTGTTCCCAGCCACATGACGGTGAGACCCGGGAAGACCGGTATGATCAATCCCAGCAGTCCCACGAGCAGGACAAAGAGTGTGAAGATCTCCAGGACGGCTTGCAAAAGGAGTTGAAAATCGGGTGGCATGTTCTCCTTATAAAAACCTTGCGAAGGTTTGTATTGCCGCGTGGCAGATTAGACTTAACCTTCGCAAGGTTACCTATTTTCTTATGCTTTGATTATATCCACTCCGCCCATCCACGGACGGAGGACCTCCGGCACGACGATCGAGCCATCAGCTTGCTGATTGTTCTCCAGTATCGCAATCAGCGTGCGCGGCAGACCGAGACCCGATCCGTTCAGTGTATGCAGCAAGCGAGCCTTACCGCCGTCTGCGGGACGATACTTAATATTCGCACGACGCGCCTGGAAGTCGCGCACATTCGAGACCGACGAAACCTCGAGCCACTCGTTACAGCCCGCTGCCCAGACTTCGATATCATAGGTGATGGCTGCACCGAATCCAAGGTCGCCGGTACAGAGCTGCTTCACGCGGTACGTGAAGCCGAGCGCGGCGCAGGTCGCTTCGGCGTCTTCGCGCATCTTCTCCAGCAGCCCATCGGACTCCTCCGGCCTGGCGTACATGTACATTTCGACCTTGTCGAACTGGTGCCCGCGCTTGATGCCGCGCACGTCTCGCCCGGCGCTCATCTTTTCGCGGCGAAAGCACGGGGTATAGGCGGTGTAGAGGAGCGGCAGTTGTGTTTCATCCAGGATCTCGTCCATGTGTAGCCCCGTCAGAGGCACCTCCGCGGTAGGCACAAAGTACAAATCCTCTTCATGGTCTTTATAGAGATTATCGGCGAACTTCGGCAATTGACCCGCGCCGAAGACGGTTGCGGTTCTCACCATGAAGGGGAGATACTTCTCCGTGTAGCCCTGGCGGATGTGAAGGTCCAGCATAAACGCAATCAGGGCACGCTGCAGGCGCGCGCCCGGTCCGTTCAATACATAAAAACGTGATCCGGTGATTTTCGTGCCGCGCTCAAAATCGAGGATACCC
>JAICQC010000456.1 GCA_025938055.1 Anaerolineales bacterium
CAAAGGGTTGAATGGCTCGATGAGCATGTCGTAGCGAAGGAGTAAGGCTAAAGACGTTATGACGGAAGCAACAGCTGCACTCCCAAGCACCTGCGTCCGGGGCACACCTGTCCTGGCGTACGGTGCCAGGGGGTGTGCATGCAGGTGCAAGTGTACGCCCCGGCAAACACGGGGCTACTCACCCAACGAGTATCTACCCTCCATTCACCGTAAGGTATGCCACGCCGCGGCGGTAGGCAAACGTGAGCAGAAGAGCCAGGATGACGATCCAGATAATTTGCAGAGTCATCACGCTGATAAACAGTTCCGTCGTGGGCGTCACGAACAGTCGCGCCGGACCGTATGTGATGCTCGAAAACGGCAGCGCTTTGGCAATTGCTTGCAGCCACGCGGGATAGAAATCCAGAGGAATCAGCAGGCCGCCGAAAATGAATGCGAACTTCTGATAGATCCACATGAAGGCGGAAACGTCCTCGGCGATGAAAGCGGAGAGCCCGATCATTGCCGTCAAGCAGAAATGCAGGATCCACGCACCGAAAATGGCAGGCAAGGCGATGATGAATCCCTCGGGGTGTGCCGGTGCCCCGACCAGCCACCAGACGATCACACCGCCAAAAACGGCGTTCATGAACGCCCGGAAGATCGTTTCGCCCATGGTTGTGCTCAGTTGATAGAGGAGAAAATCGTACGGCTTATTGAGCAGGTACGCGATGGAACCGTCTTTTACGTTTTCAGATATCGTGCGCGCCAGCGGGGGGCGACTTAATTCGATGGTCTCTGCCAGCATCAGATACCAGAGAACGTTGGACAGGGTCAGCCCGTTAATAACCTCACGACCGGATGCCGTATAGGTGACCTTCCACAACAGGTAAAAGATCCACATGAAGGGAATGATCATCAGGCTGCGCCCGATCAGCTCGCCGGGATACGCCAGGCTGTTGATCAGCGTGATCTGAAAGATCGCCCAGTATTTTTTGAAAGACTTCATTTGGCTACTTCTTTGCAAGCACAAACAGATGACCCACGCCCGCACAGCTTGCGTCTATGACATGCCTGGACCAGATCATCGAAAAGCCGCAATCCTGCAACATCTTGAGGTAGGTGTCTGTATCGTAATGACTCCAGTACATGCGTGTGCCAAAATAATTCTCGTCTACGTCGTTGATCAAGTGTTCCGCGCCCAGGCAGAGCAAAGCGACTCCACCGGGTTTGAGCATTCGATGGAAGTTTGCCAGCAGCGCCTGATGTTCCTGGCGCGGGATATGGATGATGGCGTAATACGATGTAATTCCGTCGAATGTGCTTTCTGGAAAATCCAGCTTCGTCATATCCTGGCAAAGAAATTGTGCATTTGGCACATTCTGTTTTGCCAGTTCGATCTGCGCTTCCGAAAAGTCCACGCCTGTGACCTGGAAGCGCTCACTCAGCATCTGGCTGATCGGAATCCCCGCGCCGCAGCCAGCATCCAGCACCTTTGCATTTTCGGGCAGGCGTTCCATGAATTCAACTAATAAACGGACATCCTCCGAATCGCGCGTGCGTTCGGCAAGATATCGATTGGCGATGGCGTTGTAGCCGTCCTTAACGGTTTTCTTAAAGTCCATGCTCCGAATTCCCTCGCAGGATTGGGTAGCCATTTTTCTCCCACCGTTTGATCCCACCCTCCACCTGAACCACATTGCGATATCCGCGGCGCTGCAGGACGGAACTGACGGACATCGAACGATTCCCGCTAGAGCATTGGATCGCCAGAGGTTTGTCATGCGGGAAGGGCAGATCCTCCCAGGCGCTGCGTCCGGCTTCAAAATGGACTGCGCCCTCGATATGTCCTTCGTCCCATTCCGATTTCTGGCGGACATCGATCAAGAGTAGGGGCGGACGGCCGTCCGCCCCTACACCATTCAACCGTTCTCGCAATTCCTTTACATCCATGCTCGCGATGGTCTGCACGGGATACTCACGCGCCCAAGCTTCGATTCCTCCCTCGAGTGTACCGACCAGGTCATCGAAGCCGATGCGGATGAGCTGCCGGGTGGCCGCGACGGTTTGATCGGTCCCCTCGCTCACTAACACGATCCTGCTCCCAAAGGGAATGAGCCAGCCTGCCCAGGTGGTCAGCGGTGCATCGACGCGGATACCGTATGAGTTGGGGATATGCCCCGCGCCAAATGCCTTCCCGTGACGAACGTCCAGGATGACAACACCCTCATCCATAAGAGATTTCACTTCGCTCGCTGATAAAGGCTTCAGAATGGGAATGCCACCAAATATCTTTGCGCCGCGCTGATTAATCGCACGCATGAATTTATAGTACGTGGGGTAAGATGACAGACCTGCCAGCGCGCGCTGCACAAACTCCTCTTCTGAACGAGCGAGGGCGAGCGAATTGTTCATCCGTTCATTTCCGATCGTTGTTGTCCGCTCTGAGGAGGCGGGCGCGACACAGTAGGAACCCGACCCATGAGTGGGAAAAACATCCACAGCATCGGGCAGTTTCAACAATTTCTCATGGATCGTGTAATAGAGCTGCCGCGCCAGAGGCTGTGTGAAATCGGGCGTGAGCAGGTCTGTGCGCGCCGCGCCGCCCACGATCAACGCGCCGCCGCTAAATAGGGCAGCTGGCGTCTTCGAGTCGGGCTCGACAAGTAGGAAGGAGATATGTTCCGGCGAATGTCCGGGAGTCGTCATTACACGGATCTGGAACGCGCCCAGGTCGATTACGCTGGCTTCTGTAAGCGGCTGGTGGTCGAACCCAAGTTGCGCTTCCGCGCTGGCGCCGATCCGCGCGCCGGTCTGGTGGGCGATCTCGCGGTTGCCGGAGACAAAGTCTGCGTGCAGGTGGGTATCCAGAACATGTGTCAGCGTAAGCCCTCGCTCAGAGGCAGCATGCAGGTAACGGTCCACGTCACGCAGCGGGTCGATCAGGATGCCCTTTTTCGTATCGTGGGAGCCTATCAAATAGGCAGAATTCCCAAGTCCCTTATCCACAAACGGCTCGACAAACCATGTCTGTTTCATGTGAAGATTATAATCCTGATGACTGTTGGAAAAGAGGTCCGAAATGAAAGAGATCGTTGAAAAAGTGATGAGCGACCCGCGTTACCAGAAGAACATTGAATTTGGTGAGCCGCGTTCCGGGCACCCCGAAGGAAAGGTGAGACATCATATTTCCGAGCTGGAAGAGAATTTGGAGAAATTGTCATCACGCGGGATCTCAGAGGAGCAATATTGGAAATTGAAGTTTCTCATCCACATTCACGACACCTTCAAGGCAGACGCAACCCCAGACTCGCCGATCCTCAGCCCGAACAGCCATGCCTCCCTGGCGAGGAAGTTTGCCTCCGAGTTCAGCGACGATGAAGATTTACTCAACATGATCCAGCTTCATGATGTGAATTATGCCTTGTGGAAGCAATTCAAAGTGACGGGCTCTTATGACCTCGAGCGATTCCAGAACCTGCTTGACACGATCCAGGATTGGGACCTCTTCCTTATGTTCCTCATTATCGATGGCAGCACAAAAGGAAAGGAACGCTCGAAGCTGATCTGGTTTCTTCAGGAAGTAAAGAAATATAAGAATACAACGGTTGACGAGTTCTGGGTCTTATAACGTGACGGCGCCGGGAAGG
>JAICQC010000384.1 GCA_025938055.1 Anaerolineales bacterium
ACCCAGATCTCCCCATCGTCATAATTGAACATCTTGAGCGCATTCCAGAGATTGGAGAAGAAGATCTGAAGTGCCGGACCTGGCAAGGGCTGCTCGACCCCTCCCAGGCGCGTGAACGCCCGAAAACCGAACACCGCCGGGTCGTCGAACCAGTACCGCAGGAGTGGCAGGAAGACAAACATCGATACCAGAGCCAGCATCAGCAGCCAGACGGGCAATTCTCGGCGCGCGCCTTTCGACTGCGCGTGCAGCCAGTAGATTATGAACGCCGCGACGACTACGAACGGCATGATCCGCATGGGGCTGTAGCCGTGCAAGCCGATTCCAAGAAAGAGGCCCGAGAGCAGGAAATCATTGCGGTTGCGCGTCCGCAAACCGCGGATGAGAAAGAAAAGCGTCGGCGCGGCGAAGAGCGGATAGAGCGGGAAGCGCAATCCTACCCGGCTGATCACGTTGGGCCAGTAACCTATTCCCGTAAGGAGCAGGGCAAAAAGTCCCACGCGCGCGCCACCGATCTCTTTTCCGAGAAGGTACATAAACGGAAGTGTCAAAAAGCCGAGAATGGCGGTACCAAGCTTGAGGCTGAGGAACGAAAGACCCGTGTCAAAGACTCTTGCGACAAGCAGCGTCCAGTACATCTGGATGGCTTCGCGTCCCGTATTGCGGACAAAGAAGATGTGCGTCTGCCCCTGCGAGACGTCGTAAACGTCCAGAATCTTTTCGGCTTGATCACTGAACGGTTCGGGAGGCACGGTGGCTGTTTGATAAAACCGGAAGAAGAATGCCAGCGCAGTCACCGCGATCAACAGGAGCGTCCAGCGTGAGATATTGAGGGTCCACCGCTCACGCCGGAAGAATCTTAATGAATTTCCAATCGCAGAGCGCAGATTGCTTTTCCCCAGCCAGAACGCCCACAACAAGAAACCGATTGCCAGAACCCAGACCGTGACATTCGAGCTTGTAAAGCGATTGTCGCCGAAGATGAGGAAAGCCCCAAACCCCAGGACAATAGCCACAGAAAGTGGGAAACCTCGATAGGTAAGAGGGTCCGTCCCGGAAGAAGTTGGCGCCAGGGCGGGAAGCTTCCATTCGCCGCGGCGGATCGCCAGAGCCAGGACCGCAAACGCGGCAATATAAAAAATGATTGCATAGGTTGTGGTGGTGCGAGGCGGCTCGAGGGTTCCCTGCGCCACCCATGCCAGCAGAAAGGCAAGCAGGGAACGCCACGGGAAAGGTGTGCGAGGTTGTTCCTGAATGGGTTCGGGAACAGGCTCAGCCTCGACCGCAGGTGCTTCGACGAACGATATTTCCTGTTGAGCATCCTCAACCGTCTGCAGGACAGGCGTCTCAACGAGGAAGGAGCGTCTTCCCTCAACCTGCTCATGGGTCGGGGTTTCCTCTTCAAACGGAATCTGAATACGCTCTCCGTTCCCAAAGCGGAACAGCGATTTTACGTAATCAAGAACGCTGGGTTCCTCGACTTGATCGGGTTTCTGAAGGTCGTTGCTCATCTCTCTTCTTTAATAACGCTCTATTGTCACTTTTTCTTTGCGATCACGATGATGCTTTCCCCCCAGCGCATGGGGAGAAAGACGAAACCCGTGATTGCTTGAAAACCACCAAGCGAGCCAAAGAACAACTTCTGGATCTGTTTCGGCACAAAGCGGATGTAGGGTACATCCCAGAAACCGTCCGAGAATACTTTTATCAGTGCAAAGCCTGCGCCCTCGATCAGGGAGACCCATTCTGCCGGGCTCTTCAACGAGATGTGGGTCGGGTCCTGGTAGCCGATCCATGACTTTCCCTTCCACGGCTTGAGAAGGGAATCAAGGTTAGGGGTCGCCAGGATAAGTGTGCCGCCCTTTTCGGTCACGCGGCTGATCTCCTGGATCGCCTTTTGAGGGTCAAGCAAATGCTCCACAATGTGCTTGATGATAACCACGTTAAATGAGCCATCGCTGAATGGCAGCTCCTGTGCGCTGGCTGTCTGCAGGTGGCTCTTCTGCACAACTGTTTTGGATTGGTGTACCGCCCAATGATTAACATCCATCCCATACGTATCAAACGTATCCTCAAGCTGACCGACGAGATGGCCCATGCCGGACCCCACTTCTAAGAGACGCGCGCCGCGCCGTCCGTAACGGCGGGCGAGCATGGCATTGAAGCGGTTCGACCACCAGTACATGCTGTACTTTGCAAATGTAACATCTGCGTACGTATGGGTGGAGAAATATTTTTCGTCGAAAGCCATGAGTTAAATGTACAGGTATACAGGCAAATGTCGCACGGCGCCACGCGACGCAAGTACACAGGTAGCAACGGATATGTTTACCTGTCTACTTGTTTACGTGGCTACTTCCTTTTTGCGATATAGAAAGTAAAAGTCCCGTTCTCGACTGGCTCCGGCGAGGCAAATCTACTCACATATTTTTGGGTCAACCATAAATTCCACCTCGTGGGCGCAATGATCCATCTTCCGGTCAGGAGGCGTGCGAACACCGAGGGAACGCCGAAATAATGCCCCCATTCTAACACGCGCATGGAAGCGGGCGAAAAGTAGTGCCAGTACTGTTCCATTTCAAAACCAGCCATCTCCAGGCGTTCCTTCCAGGCATCTGGTTCGTCTGCATGATGGACGCGCGAGATCTTTTGGAACCATTCCGTATAGCCTTTCCCAAGAATGCCTGAGATCGAAAGCTCGCTCAGGTATCTGGTATTCGGCACGCAGAAGTAAAACGGCGCATCCTTCTTCAGCACACGAGCAGTCTCTGCCAGTACCGCGTCGATGTGCGGGACGTGCTCGAGCACCGAGTTGCTGAACCCGCTGGCGAAGTACTCCGAGGGGAAAGGGGCGCGCGCGCCATCTGCCTCCACCAGCGATTTATATGCGCCGAACTTCTTCGCCTCGTGGATGGGTCCGTGCCACGGGTCGAGTCCCACGTCGATCTTTTGGTCGAACGTCAGCGAGGCAAAGTGACCGTCGCCACATCCCACATCATAGACGGGCGCTGGAAGCGGTAGATCCTGGTAATAAGAACTTTCGATGGCGCGCAAAAAGGCGCGGAAGTAAGGCAGATCGCGTAAATGAAGAAATAAGAAATCTTTCATTTTGGTTTGGCACGGTGGTTGAGTAGCCATGAGCATAGCGATTGGCGTACACCTGCACTGGCACGTGATTTGCGTGAGCAAATCATGCAAGTGTCGAAACCACCCATTTCATCTATTCCTTTGCTAGCAGGTTTCGATACGGGCTTCGCCCTACTCAACCAGCGGATTTACCCATCAATCTTTCGAATAATTTCTCATACTCTGCAGCAATCGAATCGGGATCATAGGCTTTCCTGATCGCTTCGATATCACCGCGATATTTCTCCGGATGATCCAGCACTTCGAGGGTGCACGCCGCCAGATCCGCGGAGTCACCAATCCGGGCAACGCGCCCCATACCGTGCATCATCACCGGCTGGCGCACCCCCGGCAGCGCAGATGGGACGCACGGCACGCCGTTCATCATCGCCTCGATCTGCACCAGCCCGAAGGCTTCGGTCGAGTTCAGGGATGGGACGGTCAGGACGTCCAGGTTGGGGTAGTACGCCGCCATTTCGACGGGATCGAGATTTCCCAGGAACGTCCAGTGACCTGCGACCTCGTACTCACGGATGCGCGGCATGAGCCGGTCGGAATACGCTTGCTCACCCATTACATTTTGATACGTCCCTGCAAACAGAACCTGCGCCTTGGGATATTTCTTCAGGATCGTTGGCAGGGCATCCAGCAGAACTTCCACACCCTTTTCGGCAGCGAAGCGCGCCGCCATGCCAATGACAGGACGGCGCTGCTTCACGTGATGCGTTTCGACGAACGCCTGCACCGCGCCGGGGAGTGGAGGAGGCAGTTCCACAGGCGGCAGGATCGGGGTCAGCTTCGAGGCGTAGCGCGAAAGATAGGGCGAGTGGTCAGCGTAGTCCTGGGTGTAGGTCACGATGTGGTTCGACAGCATTCCCGCCATATTGTTCTGAAAGTCCACCACAGCGTTGACAAAGCGGTTGAAGAGCCCGGGCGGGAGTAGCAGGTCGCAGTGATAGGTGAGCACCGCCGGTTTTCGGAGGAGTCGCCCACGCAGCGCCACACCGGGCGCGTCGAACTGCGGCAGGTGCATCTGGACAACATGGTGCTGGGCGACAAGCTTCGTAGCGACCAAGCCGAAGGTAGGTGCGATGACTCCCTTGCTGATGCGCGCCGCCACCGGCACACGGACGATCTTCACGCCCTGCATGGTCTCTTCAAGCATCAGCGAGGGATCAAATTGCGTGGTCATCACGGTCACTTGATGACCGCGTTTGGAAAAAGCCCGTGCCAGGCGTTCAGCGTAAATAGTAAGCCCGGATGTATGTGGACGATAATAAGTAAGAACTGTGAGGATTTTCATCTTTCTAGTGGGTGGAGAAATTATAACCGAGAGACCACTGCCATAAATATTGGATAGAATCATAAACCAGAGGTTATGAATGAATAACAGACAACAGCTAGTAAACTGGATTATTACAACTCTCCGTGAAGCAGCCTGGGCAC
>JAICQC010000033.1 GCA_025938055.1 Anaerolineales bacterium
AATATTAGTAACAGCGTGATCGGATCTCTGAAGATAATGAAGGAAAGCAATACACCTGCCAGTGGAGCCGTGCCGTACAACGCGCTGGTGCGCGCCGCGCCAAGTCCACGCATGGAGTAAATGAAAAGCATGGTACTCAGTCCGTAAGAAACAAAACCGAGCGAGAGAATACGCAGGATGGTCGTCAAGGGCGGGAGCTGCTGACCCAGCCCAAGCCCCAGGAGGAGTGAGAAGGTCCCGGCGACGAGTCCCTTCCAGGCGACGATGGTCAACGGGTCCTTGGCAGAGATGTTGCGGGTGAAGTTGTTGTCTATGCCCCAGAGCACACAGGCAAGGATGACCCCCAGCGCGCCGAGCGACAAGCCAAATCCGCCCCGAAAGTTCGTGGAGAGAAAGATGCTCGCCAGCGTGATCACAAAGATCGCCCCAAGCGCGCGGCGGCTGATCGATTCACGGAAGAAGAACAGGGCGATCAACGTGGTTCCCACACCTTCAAAGTTGAGCAGCAACGAAGCGGTGGACGCAGGTGTGTTCCGCAGGCTGGTCATCAGGACGATGGGGGCGAGGATACCACCTGAGAGGATGGCGCCCGCCAGCCACTTCACATCCGGTGCCTTAATCCCCGCCTCGATGTGATTGGACGCAAATCGTCGGGCAAGTTTTACGAGAGAAATACCGCTTCCGCTTCCCAGGTATAAGAGCGCCGCCATCAGGACAGGCGGCACATCTCCCAGGAGCAATTTGGAAAGAGGAGCGCTCGCACCGAAGAACAGCGCCGCCAGCAATGCCTGAAGAATGAAAACCGTGTTTTTTGCTTTCATTGCCCGGACATACTCCTCATATCAAAAAGATGGTTTGCCAGCGGCAGGATATTGACCAACGGCTCTTCATAGGGATGAACCTGCCGGATGACTTGTATCGCTTCGGCCACCAGCTCACGCTTGCAATTGACTTCAACTTTCGCTTCTGTAGTTTCCTGAATCCTTCCGATTTCGCCATCGAAGGGGTTTGCTCCCGGCAAAGGACGGAAATATCCTTGCACAGCGTATACAGCAACACAATGATCATAATCGCCCAGCCGCCCTACGCCGATCTTTGCCAGTTGGTCGCGGATCTGTAGAGCGTATTCCTGCGGGACAAATATCTCAAGCTTGACATCGGTAAAATTTTCCATCACACTACTCCTGCGCTTTTTTCCATTGTATAGGATGGTCCTTTTTATGCGCCTCCCATTCATCGACGAGAATGCCATACATCAGAGTATCCCACCATCTGCCCTTATAGAACTCATTCTCTCGCAAGCGTCCCTCCCGGCGCATCCCCAGCTTCTCCAGCACATGCGCTGAGCCGGCGTTATCTGCTACACACCAGGACCAAACGCGGTGTAAACCAAAGTGGCTGAACCCAAAATCGACAATGGTATGCGCGGCCTCGGTGGCGTAACCCTTGTTCCAGTATTTGGGATCCAGTTCGTAGCCAATATCGGCTTGCGGTGCGCCCGGTTTATCCATGCGGATTCCGCAATTTCCAATCAGCAGGTTGTTCGACTTTAATGTGACCACCAGTTGAAACTTGAATCGGGGCTTCTGTTTTTGATGGTCGAGAAACCAGCTCACAAATTCCTGAACGGACTCAGGAGTACGGTCTTTTTCTGTCCACTCATAGTAGCGCAAATACAGTGGATCAGATTGATACTCCAAAACCCTCTGCCAGTCGTCTTTCACGAAATCGCGCAGGATCAATCGTTCTGTTTCAAGCTTCATAACGTCCGTTACTCACGAACATTTTGTCCGTATCCTTTTTCGACCGTAATTTTCCCATCTTCAAAGGCGGTTTTACCACGCAACACTACTTTTCTCACCCTGCCCTTGACCTTCCAGCCTTCGAATGGTGTCCATCCGCAGCGCGTGAATTGCTCTGACGCGTTGATCTCGTATTCGGCATTCTCGTCCACTTCGATCCAGGTTTCGGGCTGCTCGGGCAGATCAAAGATTTTTCTTGGAATGACAACTGATTTTTGAATAATATCGTCCATGGTCAATCGTCCATCGTCTACTGCAGTGATGAGCAGTGGCAGTAACGATTCTAATCCGGGGAATCCGGGCGGAGGAGTATCCGCGTCTTTTTCTTCGAGGGTGTGAGGCGCGTGGTCCGTGGCAAAGCAGTCGATCACATCCATGTTTTCCCATAACGAAGTCACGTCTTCCTTGTTTGCGAGCCGCGGACGGACTTCGCCGCGTCCGGGATGCCCATCTGAGATTGCGGGAATGTCATCTTTTGACAGGAATAAATGATGCGGGCACACCTCACACGTGACCTTGATTCCCCTTTCCTTGGCGGCTTTGATGAGCAGGATTTCTTCTTTCAATGAAATATGTGCAATATGGACAGGTCTATCGTAGATCGCGGAGAATAGAAGCCCTGCCGCCATGGTCCGGGACTCGGAATGCAGCACAATAGGATAATCTTTTGGATAGTTTTGGAAATGCGGCATCCAGAGGGTCATGTCATCGAGGCGAAGCTCACCGAAGGTAGAGTCGAGATACATTTTCAAGCCCGCGGCCCTGTGTGCAATCTCGTGTAGTGGACGGCGGCTGCCGTCCACTACGGCATTATTCGGTCCCGCGCCGACGAACTGAGCATAGTCGCAGCGCGCTTTTTCTTTCGCAGCCCCAAGCGCAAGATCGAGTGTCGAACTATCGAATATCGGTGGTTTCGTATTCGGCATCGCCAGGATCATCGTTACACCGCCCGCCAGGGCAGCCTGTGTAGCGGAATCCCAATCTTCTTTGTGAGTCTGTCCGGGTTCACGCACGTGGACATGAGGGTCAATTAAGCCGGGGAGTTTAATCATAGGAGGGTTTTTAAGTATCAGGTTTCAGGAGTCACGTTGTAAAAAAAGAGAGCCGCTAAAAGCGACTCTCGACTTTCAAAAAAGAAACAATTATTCCGAAGAGGTTTTCACGGAGTAATCGTTTACGGTGGGCACGTCTGTACATTGCGCCGAATTTTACGCCGATTCACGTGAGTGTCAAGAGCTGCAGAAGACTTATCCATCTCATCCTCCGTCACGTTACTGGTTGAGTCACGGATGTTATAATCCCGCGCATCATTTCGCGAGGAGACACACATGGCGTACACAAATGTCAGGGTCCCGGAAGGCGGGGCAAAGATTTTCATCCAGGATGGCAAGCTGCAAGTTCCCGACCAGCCGATTATCCCTTTTGTGGAAGGCGATGGAACAGGGCGTGATATCTGGCGCGCCGCGGTACGAGTGTTCGATGCAGCGGTGGAGAAAGCCTACGGCGGCCAGCGCAAGGTCCACTGGATGGAAGTCTACGCAGGGGAAAAATCGTTCAAATTATTTCAAAGCTGGCTGCCCGATGAAACAACCGAGGCATTCAGGGAGTTCCTGGTGGGAATCAAGGGTCCGCTCACAACCCCGATCGGAGGCGGCATCCGCTCGTTGAACGTGGCACTCCGCAAGCTTTTGGACCTGTACGTCTGTCAGCGCCCTGTGCGTTATTACAGCGGTGTACCTTCCCCTGTAAAGCATCCTGAACATGTGGATATGGTCATCTTCCGCGAGAACACCGAGGATATTTATACCGGCATTGAGTTTCAACACGGCACCGAAGAGAACAAGAAATTCAAGGAGTTATTCAAAGAGGCGTTCCCCAAGGAATATGCAAAGATGCGCTTCCCCGATACATCCGGGATCGGCTTCAAACCGGTCTCCGAGGAAGGCACGGAGCGCCTGGTGCGCGCCGCGATTGCCTGGGCATTACAGAACAAACGCAAGAGCGTGAACCTGGTTCACAAGGGCAACATCATGAAGTTTACTGAAGGCGCTTTCAAGGATTGGGGATACGTGGTGGCGAAGCGCGAGTTCCGGGACGATGTGGTGACCGAGCGCGAGTCCTGGATCCTGGGGAATAAGGAAAAGAGTCCAGATCTTTCGGTTGAAGATAACGCTCGAATGATCGACCCGGGCTTCGAGATGATGTCGCCCGCGCAGCAGGCGAAGATTAAAGCCGAAGTGGAAGAGGCGCTGAAGTTATGGGATACACACGGCGATGGGAAATGGAAGAAAAAACTGCTCATCAAGGATTCCATTGCCGATGTGACCCTGCAGTTCGTGTTGATTCGTCCCCGCGACTATGACGTGATCGCCACATTGAACCTGAACGGTGATTATCTCTCGGATGCGCTTGCCGCGCAGGTGGGCGGGATCGGCATCGCGCCGGGCGCGAACATCAACTATGTGACGGGGCATGCCATCTTCGAGGCGACTCACGGCACCGCGCCAAAATACGCTGACCTCGATAAGGTCAACCCGGGCTCGGTCATTCTCTCCGGAGAAATGATGTTCCGCTATATGGGATGGACCGAAGTTGCAGACCTGATCGTCAAAGGCATGGAAGATGCCATCAATGCCAGGACGGTCACCTATGATTTCGCCCGTTTGATGGAGAACCCGACCGAGGTGAAATGTTCCGAGTTCGCGGACGCGATCATCAAGCATATGGAGTAGAAGCAACCAGCGATTCGTTTTCAGCAATCAGAAACCCATCTTTCGAAACCGAGAGAGGTTTCTTGTTAGAATCAGGAGACTGATCGTCTGTGTATCGATAGCCAAGGAGTGATTATGCAAACTCTCGCTGTCCTTGCTCTGATCATTGGAATGATCATGTTATTCCAATGGCTCGGTGCAACTGCGGGTCGTTCACATCGCGAAAAGAATCCCACCCCCCACAATCCGGAAGCAGATATTCCCCCGCCGACTGATTACTTTATCTCTTGAGTGGATATTAATTTTCAATTCATCCTCACTGCTACCCTAACAGCAGAGTTTCAATCGCGGCTGTCTATCCATCCATTCCATGACAATTATCACCAACTGAAAAAGAATAAAATTCTACAATGAAGTCCAAATTGGCTACTCTTCATCTTTTTACTTGGAGATGATAGTCTCATAGAAGTTTACAATCACGATTTGGTAAACCGCGTCTGCCACGACGCGGTTTTGCTTTAAAGTAGCATTTCGCATCGTGAGGGGGTAAAATAATGTTATCTGAATCTATGATTTTTTGTGGAGGTTTTGATGAGTTTAAGAAGAAACATCAGCCTGGCAAGCGGGCTGAGTTATCAGGGCGGCGGTCCATTCCTGGCGTATATCCTGCATCGTATCGGTGGGAGCGCACTGTTCATCTTCTTCACCCTGTATATTCTTTCACTGCTAGGAATGAGTTTTGCCAACGCCATCTTTGGCAACTGGCTCATTCAAATCGTACTGCTGGTCTTCGGTTTGTTCCACGCCATCAATGGCTTGCGCATCACGATTCTTGACCTTGTCCCCAGCCTGATGAAACAGTTTCAGACCGCCCTGAACATCCAATGGGTCGTATATATCTTGCTGACCGGGTATGCGCTCTTCGTGGTCCTGCGTAACACGTTTGGAGGATAAGCATGGCGACGAGAACTCTTTCCCTTTCCAAGCGTGGTTTCAACTTTGAAATGTTCATGTGGGGGTTCACGCGCTTCACCGTCATCGCCATGTACGGGTTAATTCTCGCCGGTCTCATCGGCGGGTTGTACCTCAGCGCACAGACCGGGGCCAATCTGGGCGACATTTTCTACTGGGCATTCTTCCCACACCTGGCAGAAAATCCGTTGGGGCAGATCTGGATGTCCATTCTCGCCAAGCTGATGGTCAGCGCGTTCGTGCTGGTTGTCTGCGGACACGGTGTTCACGGTGTGTTGGAAATTCTGGATGATTATTTCACCAGCACGGGCGCCCGGCGATGGTCCCGTAATTTCATCATCGCGTATGCGATCATTGCAAGCGTAATTGCAATTTATGTAATCTGGGCTTCCTAGGAGTCAATTTTTATGGCAAATGTTCATGAATTTGAAGTAGTGGTTGTCGGCGCGGGGGGCGCGGGACTCATGGCAGGTTTGTATGCCTCGCGTGGCGCAAAGACGGCTGTCATCAGCAAGCTTTACCCGACACGCTCGCATACGGGCGCAGCACAGGGTGGTATCAGCGCAGCGCTGGGGAACTACGAAGAAGACAGGCCCGAGTGGCACATGTACGACACCATCAAAGGCTCCGATTATCTGGGCGATCAGGACGCGATCGAGTTCATGTGCAACGAAGCTATCGACGCCGTGCTCGAGCTCGAACATATGGGGCTTCCCTTTGACCGGACTCCCGAGGGCAAGATCTCACAGCGTCCGTTTGGCGGGCACACCAACAACGAGACAGGCAAACCCGTCCGGCGCGCGGCGCATGCCGCCGACCGTACCGGGCATATGATCCTGCAGACGCTGTACCAGCAGTGTCTTAAGAACAGGGTTACGTTCTTCGATGAATATCAGGTGCTGGATTTCATTATGACAGATGGACGGGCAACAGGTGTGGTCGCGGTTGCGCTGGCAACAGGTGAAATGCACACCTTCCACGCCAAGGCTGTCATTCTTGCCACGGGCGGGCATGGGCGCATCTTCGAAGTGACGTCCAATGCGTATGCCTACACAGGGGATGGCGCGGCGATCCTGTTTCGGCACGGTATTCCGCTCGAAGATATGGAATTCTTCCAATTCCATCCGACGGGAATTTACAAACTTGGCATTCTCATCACAGAAGGCGCGCGCGGCGAGGGGGCGGTGCTCATCAACAGCAAAGGCGAACGCTTCATGCCAAAGTATGCGCCCAGCGTCAAGGACCTTGCATCACGCGATGTCGTTAGCCGCGCCATCTACACGGAGATCAAAGAAGGCCGTGGCATTGACGGAAAGAACTATGTGTATCTGGATATTCGCCCTGAAACGGTTAATAAGTTTGCTGCCGCGGATGGACGTACCAACCCTGATGGTTCTCCCTACAGCATCACAGGGGACACTGTTCTGAAAAAGATTCCTGACATTGTGGATTTCTGCCGCGTCTACCTTGGTGTGGACCCGGTGACCCAAATGATGCCCACACAACCAACCGCCCATTACACCATGGGCGGCATCCCGACCAATAAATTTGGCGAAGTGGTGATCGACGACAAAGGCACGACCTTCCCCGGGTTGTTCGCGGCGGGCGAATGCGCATGTGTCTCTGTCCACGGCGCGAATCGTTTGGGGACGAACTCCCTGCTCGATCTGGTTGTGTTCGGCAAGCATGCGGGGCTCAAAGCCGCGGAATACGCGAAAGGCGTTGAATTTGGAACACTATCAAAGGACGCGGATGACGGCGCGAGGTCCCAGGTTGCCGCGCTTCGGAATGGATCAGGCAAAGAGAACGCTTTCGATATCTCCAATGAGATGAAGGACGTGATGTTTTCGGACGTCGGTATTTATCGCACAGGTGCCGGCATGGAGGATGCCATCGATAAACTCCTGGAATTGAAGGAGCGATACAAGCATGTGAAGGTTAGCGATACAGGAAAGATCTTCAACACCGAATTGTTGAATGCCTGGGAGCTTGGCAATATGCTCGATGTTGCAGAAGCAGTGACGGTCAGTGCCTTGAACCGGACCGAATCGCGCGGCGGTCACGCGCGCGAGGATTATCCCCAGCGCGACGATGATAACTGGCTGCGGCATTCCCTGATCGTCAAGAAGAATGGAAAGATGGACATCAGCTACAAACCTGTCGTGATCACGAAGTTTCAGCCGAAGGCGAGAGTTTATTAATACAACCCTAAAGATTTGAAAAACCTTTAGGGTTTGGAGACTGGAGAAGTAGAGAATATGGAAGTCACAGTCAAAATATTTCGTTACAACCCTGAGAAAGACGAGCGCGGTCACTATGAAACGTATACAGTGGAAGTGCATGAAAACGACCGCATCCTGGATGTGCTCGAGCTGATCAAAGGGCATCAGGATGGCTCGTTGTCGTTCCGTCGCTCGTGCGCGCACGGTGTGTGCGGCTCAGACGCGATGCGCATCAATGGCAAGAACATGCTGGCATGCAAAGCGCTCGTCCGCGATGTCGGGACGACGATCACAGTTGAGCCTTTGCTCGGCTTGAAGGTCGCCAAGGATCTGATCGTCGATATGGAGCCGTTCTTCGACAATTACAAGAAGATGCTTCCGTACTTTATCAACGACTCGCCTCTCCCCGAAGGTGGGCGTGAGCGGCTCCAGTCGCCCGAAGAGCGCGCCCGCTTCGACGACACGACCAAGTGCATTTTGTGCGCGGCTTGCACCACCTCCTGTCCGTCGTTTTGGGCGAGCGACGAATACTATGGTCCCGCGGCGCTGGTGACAGCTCACCGTTTCATCTTCGACAGCCGCGATGAAGGCGCTGCCCAGCGGATGCAGATCCTCAGCGAAACGGATGGGCTGGCGCGCTGTCATACGATCTACAACTGTACCAATGCCTGTCCTCGCGATATTCAGATCACGAAGGCGATTGGAGAGTTGAAAATGGTGAGCATTACGGGGAAGTTGGAGTAATCCTGGATCGCGACCTGCACGAATGCTTCGGAGTCACATGAGGTGAGCCTTTTGCTCCCGGTGGACCATGCACGAAGAAAGAAGCTCCAGCTCACCTCATATTCAGTTCGTGTGGCGTGCTCATGTCGAGGAGTCGGGCAGCTTCATCGATCTTGCCCATGATTTCTGGGTGCTTGTATTTCGCACCCTGCATCATGAGACGGAAGTCAGGCTGACGGGGCCGGTCACCGAATCGCTGCCGATATCCTATGAAGCTGGTCAGGCCAACTGGGGGATTGTATTCAAAGCTCATGTCTTTATTCGTGACCTGCCAAAAAAAGATATGCTCAATAAGAGTACGACTCTACCAATGGTGGATCAGAAGTCTTTCCGGCTGGGAATGCATGTGATTCAGCTCCCCACATTCGATACGGCTGAAGAATTCGTCGATGGACTAGTGCGACGCGGCATTCTACATGCAGACATCGAAATTGCCGAAGCGTTGCAGGCAGTTGCGCCTCCCAGGTCTGTACGCACCCTCCAGCGCCATCACAAACGTACGACTGGCTTAACCCCAAGCCAGTCACAACAGGTTGCGCGGGCGCGAAAGGCTTTTCGGCTCCTCCAGGAGGGGAAATCCATTGTCGAGGCCGCGTTCGAGGCTGGCTATGCCGACCAGGCACATCTGACACGCTCCATGAAATTGCTTGCCGGGCAGACTCCGGGCCAGATTCTTACTGGCCGTCAGCGGTCGTAAATTGTCGTTTTCGTTCAATACGCTGCTCTTTCAGGCAAGTATAGTTGGCGTCAATACGAAAGGAGCAGATGTGATGAACGCACAACGTTTTACGATCAATATTCCCGAAGCCGCATTGGATGACCTGCAGGAACGCCTGCGGAATACACGCTTCCCGGAAGAAGCGGAAGCGGTTGCCGCCGGCTGGCAGCATGGAACGGATGTCACCTACATGAAGGAGCTGGTGGAATACTGGAGGCAGAACTATGATTGGCGCAAACACGAGTCCAATCTAAATACGTTCGAGCATTTTAAAGCCGAGGTTGATGGTGTTAGCATCCACTTTATTCATCAACGCAGCCGAAAGCCAAACGCCAAGCCAATAATTTTGACTCACGGCTGGCCAGATTCATTCTATCGCTTTCACAAAGTTCTTCCGATGCTGGCAGAAGACTTTGATATTGTCGTGCCCTCCCTTCCAGGCTTTGGGTTTTCAGAGCGCAGGGCGATGAACAGCTCCGCGATCGCGGACCTGTGGGCAAAACTCATGACCGACACGCTAGGATACAAGTCGTTTCTGGCTACTGGCGGTGACCTCGGTGGCCCTGTGACAAAAGCGCTGGCGATGCACCACCCGGATGTTGTGGATGCTGTCCATCTCACTGATGCAGGCTATCCGACGGGTCAGGAAGATCCGAATACACTGACACCCGCCGAGCAGGAGTTCGTCAATATGGCGCAATGGTGGTCGATGACAGAAGGTGCCTACCTGTTTGTGCAGGGCAATAAACCACAGTCGCTTGCCTACGGCTTGAACGACTCGCCGGCCGGACTTGCTGCCTGGATCGTCAGTTTTGTAAATGGCCGTCATGAAACGGCGATAGCCGAGGAAGCGTTTGGCGGACGGGAAGAGCTTCTGACAAACATCATGATCTACTGGCTGACCGAAACCGCAGGTTCTGCAGCCCGCATGTACCGTGAAGAGGCCAAGACCACCTATGGCGGCGATTGGAACGCCCAACCCCGTACGCCTCAAAAGAGTGAGGTACCCGCGGCCATCGCCCTCTTCCCTGGTGATTCCCAGTTCCCGCGCGAATGGGCGGAGCGCCAAGGACTGAATGTCCAGCGTTTCACAAAATTGCCGAAAGGCGGGCATTTTGCCGCTCTAGACGTCCCGGATGTATTTGCCAAAGAGATCAGCCAGGCCTTTGTTGAACTGGGCCAGGCATAAGCTGAGCCCGGCCATGAATTTGGCGCATCGCCTATCGCGACCAGGAAACCATACCTTTTCAGGTATGGTTTCTTGTTTTCTGGATGAGGCTGGAGTACGCAGTGATCTTTTTCAATATTCACGATTCCGACAAGCCATACGCAGGGTACGAAACCCTCCAACATGCCACCCACGTTCTATAATGAGATAAGAGAGCGCCCTCACTATTATCTGGAGGTATCCTGATGAAACTAAACCATATCAATCTCACCGTGACAGATGTTCAGGAGGCGAGCAGCTTCTTAGTGAAATATTTTGGGATGCAGAAGATGGGAGGCAATAAAGGTATGGGCTTCCTGACGGATGAGAAGGACGGGTGGGGCTTTGTGTTGACCCTGATGAAGGCAAGGGAAGGCATACAGAGTACATACCCCGGCACCTTTCACATTGGCTTTTTTGTCGAAAACAGGAACACGGTGGACGAGCTACATCACCGTCTGAAGGCGGATGGCTTTGACGTACCCATGCCTGAGGATACCGGTCACTCGTATGGATTTTATGTGAAAGCGCCCGGCGGGTTCATCGTGGAAATTGGCGCTTGAGCAGTTCCAGGAGTTTGTCTTGATTAAATTAACCACAAACCGCGTGATGGGCGCGGCTTGTTATCTGAGCCCCAGATAATCTATAATAGACCAGTAGCAAGACCAGTTTACTTTGACACGGAGGCATCATGTTCAACTGGTTCAAGAAAGAAAAACCCCTCAAACCGATCGAAATTCGAGATATCCTGTTTGGCGATCTGCCCATCTCCGAATGGCCGCGAGATGCGGACCTGCAGGCGGAGCCATGGACATCATTCGTTCAGGCAAGGAAATATTTGGATAAGGGGAATAAATCTTCCGCCATCCCCGTTTTGCAAAAGATCACAGATGCGCCGGGGTTCGAGCCTCGTCATTACCTGCAGGCATGGCATTTTCTTCGCCAGCTGGGGGTGAACCCGCCGGCCGATAATGCTAAGCTCGTGTACGGAGTGATCGTCGAGGTGGGAATGCAGAAAGGCGCGGACATCGTCGCCGCCTATGCAGATTACACAGCCCGCTACCTGCATCACTCCGGAGCAGGGGTCGTCTGGGAAAGGCCCGATTCATCCCTCGACGCCGAGATCGATGCTCTGCTCAAAGCGGGCCAGGCTGTTGCGAATGTGATTGGTCCGTATGACCAGCCTCGTCCTCCCGCACCGCAGGTTGACCAGCTGCGCCTGAACATGCTCACGCCAAGTGGACTTCATTTTGGCTATGGGACGTTCGAAAGTCTCGGAAAGGACCCCATGGGAAAGGCGATTATCGATCCGGCAACCCAGTTGATGCTGAGTTTGACAAAGCTGGGGAAAAAGTAAAACAAAAGCAATGGGACATGAAAAACCAGGAAATCAACAAGCTGCGTCCGTGTGGCGCGGCTTGTTAAGGGAATCAGGGCGCAACGGTGAATACAGGAGATTTGCAGATGGCACATCCTTTTGATATTCTGATCAAGCGCGCGCAGTTGCGAGGGCAGCCTCAAGTCAGGGATATTGCTATTCAAGATGGAAAGATCATTGCCATCGCGGACACACTTGAACATGATTCCATCTCGACCCTGAATGCCCATGGAAACCTGGTGACTGAGTCTTTCGTCAACCCACACCTGCATCTGTGTAAAGTGTATACGCGCCAGATGATGGACGATGAGGCGCTCACCGGTTATCACGCCGAGGGCATGGGCAAGGCGATGACCACGATCGAACTGGCGGCGCGGGTCAAAGAAAAATATGCCGAAGAGTGGATCATCAAAAATGTCCGGCGCGCCCTTGCCCAGGCCGCGATCCATGGCAATACGCATATCCGCGCGTTTGCCGATGTGGATAGCAAAGCCCGCCTGGAGGGGATGAAGGCGCTCATCCGGGCGCGCGAGGAGTTCAAGGGCATCGTCGAAATCCAGGTCTGTGCGTTCGCGCAGGATGGATTGGTGCGCGAGCCCGGTGCAAGCGAGCTGATGCGCCAGGCGATGGAAATGGGCGCGGACGTTGCTGGTGGGATTCCATGGATCGAATACACCGAAGCAGACATCCAGGGGCATGTGAAAGAGATCTTCGACCTGGCGCAGGAGTTCGACAGCGATGTGTCCATGCTGGTGGATGATGCCGGCGATGCCGGTCTGCGTTCGCTCGAGATTATGGCGGTTGAGGCAATCCGGCGCGGGTGGCAGGGACGCGCACTGGCGCACCACGCCCGGGCGATGGAACTATATCCACAACCCTATTTTCAAAAAGTTGCCGCGCTGCTGAAACAGGCACAGATGGCGGTGGTGAGTGATCCTCATACTGGTCCACTTCACGCGCGGGTGAAAGAGTTATTGGAAGAAGGCGTGACCGTCTGCCTCGGGCAGGACGACATCTCAGATGGCTATTATCCGTTCGGGCGAAACAACATGCTGGAGGTGGCATTCCTCGCCGCACATCTGCTCTGGATGACCACCCAGCGCGAACTGGAAATGCTCTACGATATGATCACGGTAAATGCGGCGCGCGCGATGAACGTAAATGATCACTCGCTGAGAATCGGTGTTCCGGCAAATCTCGTTGTATTGGAAGCCCCTACTGTCCTTGAGTCCCTGCGTGAGCATGCTGCCCCTCTGTACGTCATCAGTCACGGCAGGCTGATCGACCGCGCCAGGATGGAAACCCTCTCTGGAAGCGGAGAATGGTGATTCGCTATAATTTCCTCATCACCTCATGAACGAACAATTCGTAAGATTCGACGTCATTTCCCGCAAAATCCAAACATAAGTGATCCGCGCCGACGCGCTCGTATTCTCCAACAATATCAAGCAATTGTGTCGGCGTGCCTACCAGCGCCATCCACGGCTCGACTCCTTGCGAAGCAGGCAGGAGCCGCTCGATTTTTTCTTTCAGTGCGGCTTCGTTGGGCGCGCAGATCACTAGATCGTAGGTTGTCTTTTCGATTGTGGATTCATCTCGCCCTACCGCTTCACAGTGTCGCTTGAGTGTTTCTCTCTCTCTCGCAGTTTCTTCCGGCGGACCCCACAAATTGCAGGCATCGCCCAGCTCGGCAATGATGCGCAACGTCACTTTCGGACCTACCCCACCGATCAGGATGGGAGGGTGAGGTTTCTGCAAAGGCTTAGGTTCAAGGATCGCATCTTCCACATGAAAGTAGTTTCCATGGAATGTAAAACAAGATTCAGTCCATATCCCAAGAATCAATTGAAGCGCTTCTTTCATTTGAGCCAGACGGATTGGTTTCTCGTCAACGAATTCGAACCCATACGCCTGATACTCCGGCTTGTAGCCTCCCGCGCCGAACCCGAAGTTCATCCGCCCGTTGCTGATGTGGTCGAGGCTGGCTGCCATGCGCGCCAGGAGAGCCGGGTTGCGATATCCGACCGGGCTGACCATCGCCCCCAGCCGGATGCGGCTCGTGACTGCCGCCAGCGCGGGCAGGACCGTCCACGCGTCAAGAAACGGCTCTTCCACCGAACCATGCGCGGGGAGCTGATAGAAGTGATCCATCACCCAGAACGAGTCGAAGCCATCCCTCTCCGCGCGCTGAACATGGGTTTGAGTATCTTCCCAGATATTCCCAGTACCGTTAGGATAGACGAATGAAGTGTTGCGAATACCGAATTTCATGGAATTTGGCGATTATAAACAGGTTGGGAATGACATAGGTCGCAAACGCAATCTCGAATATTGCTATAATTCTCGGTATGAGAAAACGCTTTTTCACTCTTATTTTAGCAGCAATTCTGTTGACTGCCTGTGGCGCAGGAAGTGCGGAGAACGAAATAGAGGTCCATCAGGTCAAGATAGGTGCAGGCGCGCAAGGCGAAGATCGGGCAATCTATTTAGCGATCCGCAATCATAGTTCAGAAGCTGATCAGCTGACTGGCGCAACTTCTGAGGCGGCGGAGGTAACGCAGCTTCAAAATGGCACAGAGGTGGTACCTATGATACCGGTGTACGCAGATAAGGAATTTGTATTTATACCAGACGGGTATCACGTGATGCTCGTTGGTCTCAAACAAGAACTCCACGTGGGAGATGAAATTGAAGTCGTCTTGCACTTCAGAGATCACGAAGATATGACAATAAGCGTTTCTGTCGGAGAGGCCACCGAACATGAGCACTAAAGGCTCGTTCGTCTTAAGCAAAAGTCCAGCCTGTCGCTGGACTTTTTTATTTGCTTTATCGAGCTTTGCTGTTTGAATGACTATTTACCTTTAACAGGACGTACTTGGGTAATTTGACCGCGTATTTCACCTCCGGGGAAATCACCGGGGCCCGTGTTCGGCGGCTCGACTCCATCATTCGTGTGAACATTTACATAGGCATTCCCGCTGTTCATGGCAGCCACCACAGCAGCCAAATCTGCCCAGCCACATCCATTTCCTGCGTCAGGCGCGGTTATTGTCCCCTTCGCCAGAGTACCATTTATGCTGCCTCCGCCCGGAGTGCCCATGAAGAGCGTAACCCCCACAGGACCATTTACACGCTTAGGTCCACAGTGAATATGTGCAGCAAAAACATTCTCGATATTGGACACATTCACACTGTAGGCAAGCGCTGTTCCATCTTCGCTCAATTGGAAGGTGGCAACGCCTGTCGCATCCGTAGCGCGCGGTGGGACTTCATGCTCTCCACCTAGTCTTGCGGTAAAGTCCTGAGTTGCTGCATACGCTACACTAGAGATGACTAGCGCGGTCACGGCGATCAAAACCACTAATAGAATCTTAATCTTTTTCATTCGTATTTACCTTTCTATTTGTAAAATTGTCAGAAATGGAAGCAACGATGAAGATCGAATAAGCGCTTGCACACATTCTACCTTCAGATCACCTCCTTTCTATGCCAACCAAAGTCCTCGATCACATTAATACAAACGATTTCCTCGTAGATTTTCAACGCGTTGTAACCTCGTCTAATCCCTTATTCATACAAGCGGACTGAAGGGATCCTTTACCTTGCTTCTTGGATAGAAAGCTCAGCGAAATACTTTCGCTGAGCTTTCTATCGACTTAATTATTCTTCAGGGTTTGAGAGTTGACCTCGTATTGCACCGGCTGGGAATTCTTCGTTGTGGACGTTGACATAATACGCTCCGGGATTGCGAAGGATGTTTCTGAGCAATCTTCGGTCCACATTGTTCGCACATCCAGTGGATGAGCCGTCGGTTGGCGGCGGGTTAAGCGGCACCACAACCGGCCCTGGCTCGCCTGGCGGTGCTATATGGATGTGCGCAGCTGTTGCCGGCCCAATATCAGAAACCATCAAAGCAAAGCAGACCTGGCGTTTGTTCAGGTTAATGGTAATGTTTGCCATGCCGCTTCCATCCGGGTCGCCGGGACCAGGCGCTTCCTCTTCGCCACTCATTTCGATGGAGAATTCCTGATCGTCATCATCGGACCCAACCCTAAAGATCTCATAGACGGCTCCTTGGGTCAGCGAGACCACGTAAAGGTTTCCGTTAGGTCCCATTTCGATATCGGTGCCAGAGCCAAAATTCCGGCCGATCAGCAGCCCTCGACTCTCGGTGATCTCGTGTTTGTCGCGATTATCTGCTACATTATCCTGCAGACGGTCGTTCCCGAATTCAAACCCTTCCCGATCATCGCTCAGATTGAAGTGGAAGAGATAGCCACCTTCCAATGCAGGAATCGCAGCACCTACGAACAGATCGCCCTGGAATCTCCGACCTAACGCACGGCTATTCAGGAAGCCAATACCGCCGGGCGCGACCTCGAACTTCCAGCTGAACACAGGATCCTGATAGGTGGCACCGGGAAGCATGAACAAACGCGACAGTGCTTCGTCAGAGGTATCTGCCAGGTTGGTTGGCGGCCAGCGTAACTGCTGCAGCGCCATCTGGCCGAATGTGGTTTCGATCTCTTTGAACTGTGGAACGCGCTTGACAGGTCCCATAATCTGGATCCAGCCGCCATTCATGCCCGGCTCAAGGCGATTGATTTCACTAAAAGTGTCATCGCCGTTTTCCTGCATCCAGACGTTCCCAGTGACGGGGTCGACCGCCATGCCGAAGCCATTACGATGTCCGTAGGAGAAGATCTTCTGAATATTTTCACCGACATCACCACCCATCTCTGCACCGGCAGCGAAGAACGGGTTATCCTCCGGGGCAGTTCCGTCTGGATTGAGGCGCAGGGTCACACCTGTCAGATGGGCGTCGTCCGGCTCGGGTCCGCCGAACTGATCATCGGGTACGGTATCGCCGTTACAATCGGCGATTGGACCGCAAGGCAGATTCTGCATTTGGCCGCGCCTGCCCACATCTCCAATGAAGATATAGAGTTTTCCATCCTGACCGAACACCATCACACCGCCGTCATGGTTACCGCGCGGCGGCTGTTCTTCATCGCCCTGACCAGGAGGCTCGGGGGCAGCATCATGCTGGAAGGAGCGCAGCATGATCAAATTGAGATCGAAGGTGAGGGTTTCCCCATCCCAGACGAAACGGTCCACACGATTGCCAAGCAGCGGCGTTGCCAGTATATCGTCAGTGTCCGCGCCAAGCTCCGGTGTCTCCGCACACTCCTCCTGTGTTGGGAAGAACGGATCCTCAGCGGGCGGCGGTGGAACGATACAGCTCCAATACAGATAAACATAATTGTTGGCATGAAAATCAGGGTCGAGCACGATGCCCAGCAATCCACGCTCGGACGCAAAATTTACTGCCAGGTCAAGCGCAGTGCTCTGGATGGCGCCATCCACCACATACTGAACTGTACCCGTGTCCTTCTCCAGCACAAAGAACTCATTGATGCCGAGAAATGCCATCGTCGTAGGCGTCGTTAACCCGGTGATCACCGGCCGTACATCCAGCCTCGGATGCAGCATTTCTGGAGTTTCTGATTGTGCCGTAACATCGCTGGCTGACATGAAACTCGTGAGCAGGGCAAAAACAATAAAAAGCATCCCCGCTTTTGTCCAAACACTTTTCCTGACCATTTCATTACTCCTTTCCGGTACGGAAAATAACGAAGCCTGGCGATCACCAGCATGATGTTGGGCTCGTCGGAGCGGCTGTATTACACTGCACCAGCATGCAAGTGCGGTGAAGCTGAAGTGGGGGGGAGTGATGTTTCTGAGCCCGGCGGAAGAACGATCACCGCCAGACATGAAAAACCAAAGCCACACGATACGCGAGAGTGGCTTGGACCTGGTAATATGTACGCAGTCTATGAAAGGTTGGATCTCTCTGGATTGACTTTTTGGAGGGAATTTTCCGCGAGCCGCGATCAGTTTTCTCACTATTGGCACCATGCCATTTATAATCGACCCATGAGAGCCTTCCTCGACCGCTTCATCCTGGGATTCCCCGTTCTATTCCTCAAACAATATCCATACGCCTGGATCGCCGCCGTGGCGGTCTGGCCCCGGTCTCCAAGCGTCGCCGCTCTTTTCCTTGGGATTGTCATCGTTGGACTCCTGTCCCTGCGCTGGCAGTCCGCGGCGTGGATCTCGCATATTCGGCGTGAATATGCCGGGAAAGATGGAAAGTTTTACCTGGACCAGCCGCCGGTCGCCTGGCTGAGGGCGGCACGCAACATTGCTGTCCTGACCGCAGGCAGCATACTGATCGCCTACGTGTTGAGGGGGCAATTCGGGCTGACCTTCTGGCAACTGCTGATCCTGGTGGCAGGGTTCACAGTTTTCTATCAGGATACACGTTTCTTCGGTTCTGCGGTGACCTATATCATCACCGCCAGCGGGATCGCAATCCGCTTTGTGCCCGGTCACCTTGACTACCGCTTATTCCTGTCCTTCAGGGAGATCAGCCGCATCGAACAGCGACAATTCAAAAAGGACAGCCATTGGGATGCCTTCGTGCGCACGCCAGAGGCCACCGAGGGCTTATTAATGATTCCCAAAAACCCGAACGGGTTTACAAAACGCATCGAGAAGTTATTCATCGCTCCACAGGACAAGGAGAAGTTTCT
>JAICQC010000105.1 GCA_025938055.1 Anaerolineales bacterium
CCCAGATCGAGATCGGGAAGCTGGGCGAGAGTAGATTCTCGGCGAGGCTTTCCGCCCATTCAGGGGATGGATGGAACGGAGGGACGAGCATCGCTGCGTAAAAATCCGTTTCCATGAGGCGAACGCGGTAGCTCCACAGTTCATAATAACGATAGCGTCTGGTTTCGATAAAAAGAAACCAGATCACTAGCAGAGTATTGAGGATAATAATGCTATGGTGAATCTCTGGCTGGCTGAATGCCACCGATAAGGTGGCACCCGTGGCCACTACTGCCCAGTTCGTCGTCGTATCCAGGCGCTGACGCCAGATGTTGGCGCGCTGCACTTCCGCACGGAAGAAATGTACCATTGCGGTGACGAACTCGCTGGTCTTTAAACGATAGCCGCGATAGGTCCACACGGGTTCTTCAGGGTCTTGAGAGGGAGGAGTTTTAGGGGTTGGCATAACTTACCTTTATCATCACGCATTCTTACTACAGGAGTGTACCCCATTTAAGTGGGGATATTGATTGTTTTTTGTGATGGAACGGTTTATACTACCCGCCGTACGATCCTCTTCAATTCCCAATCAAGTCACTGAATGTAGTTTCTTATCAAGCCCAAACAAGCACAGTGGAAAAGAGATCATGCGACCCCTCGATAACATTCGAATCTTAGATATCACCCGCGCCCTGGCGGGTCCGTACTGCACAATGATGCTGGGAGACCTCGGCGCAGATGTGCTCAAGGTGGAACGCCCCGCGATGGGAGATGAAACGCGTGGCTGGGGTCCTCCCTTCGTCGGCAAACCCTACGGTCCGTACCCTGGCGAATCGGCGTATTTTATTGCGGCAAATCGCAATAAGCGCAGCCTGACCGTTAATATCCAAACTGCAGAGGGACAGGAGATCCTCCGCCAGCTGGCGGGAATCTCTGATGTACTGGTGGAGAATTACCGCACCGGAGATCTCGATAAGCTTGGCTTGGGCTATGCTGATTTGCATACTCTGTATCCCAGGCTCATCTATTGCTCGGTCAGCGGCTATGGACGCACCGGTCCCTACGCAAACCGTCCCGGTTATGACGCCGTCCTCCAGGCGGAAGGCGGGATGATGAGCATCACAGGACCAGAGGAGGGACCTCCTTCCCGCGTCGGCATCCCGATTATCGACATCACCTCCGGGATGTTTGCGGCAACTGCGATCCTGGCTGCCTTGCACGCCCGCGATATCACAGGCGAGGGACAACTGGTGGACATCTCCTTGTTTGATTCACACGTTGCGCTTTTAACCAATGTGGCATCCAACTATCTCGTGGGAGGAAAGCCCCCACGGCGGTTGGGGAACGCGCATCCAAACCTTGTTCCTTACGATGCATTTTCCGCGCGGGATGGCTGGTTCGTGTTGGGTGTTGCGAATGAAAAACAGTGGGGATTATTGTGTGACATGCTGGATCGCCCGGAATGGAAAACCGAGGGGCGTTTTGCCGCCAATCGAGATCGGGTGACCAACCGGGAAGAACTGGGGGACGAACTCAATCGAATCTTTTCTCAACGGGATGTGGACGACTGGCTTGCAGATCTGGTAAAGGCAGGGCTTCCCTGCGGGCGCATCAACTCCATCCCGGACGTTTTTTCTCATCCCCAGGCGCGGGCACGCGAGATGACCCTGGAATCTCAACACCCAACGGCTGGCACAGTGCAATTGCCCGGCTTCCCTTACAAACTTTCACAAACGCCGGCAGAGATCCACCGTCCGCCGCCGCTGCTGGGTGAGCACACAGAAGAGGTGCTGACGAGTTTACTGGGATATTCACCGCAGGAGGTGGTTTCGCTCCGGGATAAAGGGGCAGTATGAAACTTGTGGTGATAGAAGCTGAATTAACAAATTTGATTCGACCCCATTTTACGGGATGCCGTTTATTGTAAACAAGTTATATTCTCGAATACATAGAATCTATGCATTTCTGTTCGCATAGAATATTGTTTAAGGACGGATGGCCCATTGATTGAATAGCTATTTCACCGACTGTAGGGAAGTATTCAACTATAGTTGTGTAATTTGGTTGCCCCTTCGAGTGGACGACCCTATAATCTGTACATAAGCTATTATTATATAGAACCATTCTATATAACACATAGATTGAGCCACCACCTTCAGAAATTTATCTGACGGTTTAACCCAGCGTTGAAAGTTAATCAACAATCGCATCCCTAACAGAAAATTCGTGAGGGTCAATTATGCCCAGGAAAATTTTCTCTCTGCTTTTCATAATTAACTTCGGACTGATTGTAGCTTCTTGTCGCCAAAACCCTGTTGGATGGGTGATGCTTAATCCTGCATCTACCCCACCTAACTCAGGTGGAGGGGCCGTAGCCTACATGGCCAGTACGGGTAAAGCAGTCCTATTCGGTGGTACAACAAATGAAAAATGGCTGGATGAAACATGGATTTGGGATGGTCAGAATTGGAGCCAAGCTGTCCCTAGGAACCATCCTTCTGCACGCGCAAAGCCAATAATGGTCTACGATCCATCGCGGAATAAAATAGTCCTATTTGGTGGTGTGATGAACCAAGTCTTGTTCGACGACACATGGGAATGGGATGGACAAGATTGGCACCTAATGGACACCAAACATCAGCCAACGGCTCGTTGTTGTCATGCAATGGCCTACGACCCTGTGCGGAAGAAAGTTCTGCTATATGGTGGACATGACCCCGTACAAACTGTATTCTTCAATTTTTATGTTACCGGCTACACCAACGTCTCCACCCTAATCAACGTACAGCCCGACTTTGCGTTAAGTACTAAATCTCCACTTCTCCTAACTTATCTATGACATAGATTTTTTAGTCATCCTCTTCAGTGTGGGAGAATGCGGACTATACAAAATTAGCGGGGAATACGCTTGGAGATTGGTCATCCGAAAAGAGCAATATCCTGCAAGACATCAAAAGGTGACTATGGTAAAACAAAGGGCGGAGATGTGATGCTGAAAAAAGAATGGACCAAAATTTGGCATAATCCCCAGCTCGATGTTGAACTTTTACACGCGTATTACGTTCAACACGCCTACCCGCGGCATAGCCATGATTACTATGTGATCAGTCTGATTGCAGGCGGACGCCAGTCCTTTACGCATCAGGGCACAAAACATCGCACGCCACCCGGCGGATTGATCTTGATCAACCCGGGTGCGGTTCACACCGGAGAGGCGGCTGATGCGCAAGGGTTTGAATTGCGGGCGTTATATCCCTCCCTCTCCCTGATGGAAACAGCCGTCTTTGAACTGACAGGCCGCCGGGCGCTTCCCTTTTTCAAGGAAGTTTTAGTTGACCATCGCTGGGCAGCAGATAAAGTTTCGTCTCTACACAGAGCGATCCTGGAAGGAGCGGGCATGCTCGAATCTGAGTCGCGCATGCTCTGGATGCTGGCGAAACTCATTAAACGGTATGCCGACTTTGGCTCAAACGAAGGGCATCTGGGGAAAGAGAAAAGGGCAATACGGCAGGTACGCCAGTTTATTGAGGAACATTTCGCAGACAGCATTAACTTGAATACGCTGGCTCGACATGTGGCTCTTAGTCCCTACTATCTCCTGCGCGCATTCCGTGCCGAAGTTGGCATGCCGCCCTACGCGTACCTGGAAAGTGTTCGCATCCGGCACACCCAGCGACTCATCAAGGCTGGCAAGCCTCTGGCAGAAGTGGCTGCCGAAGTAGGGTTCAGCAGCCAGAGCCATATGACTCGCCAGTTCAAGAAGATCATCGGCGTCACGCCCGGTCAGTATGCCCGGCAGGTTCAATATTGATCTGACTTATGATAACCATGTTATTCCCCGTTATTTCCTACATCCTCATCTCGAGTTTTACCCCTGGACCCAGTAACATTTCGAGCGCATCCCTGGCGTTACTGCATGGCTATAGAAACACACTGAAATATCAGGCAGGTCTGGCAGCCGGCGTATTTCTGCTCATGTTTTTGAGTGGATTGCTTTCGACAACTTTGGCAACGACCTTTCCAGCCTTTGAACCTATCATGCGCTATATTGGCGCAGCCTATATCCTGTATCTCGCCTTTGGAATTCTTAAAGCCAGTTACACGTTCACGGAAAAAGAGGTCAAGCCATTAGGGTTTATACATGGATTTATGTTGCAGATCCTGAATCCAAAACTGTTTGTATATGCATTCACCTTGTTTTCTGCCTTCCTCGCCACCTTGACCAAAGACATCAGCGTTCTCCTCCTGGTGGTGACTCTCCTGGCAGGAGTCGCGTTTTGCGCCACATCCACCTGGGCTTTATTTGGAACAGCCATTAAAACTCACCTTCATCACCCTCGTCTGAACATGATCATCAACGTGCTCCTGTCGCTTTCCCTAGTGTACACAGCGGTATCATTGACAGGCATCATTTGATTGACTAGCGCCAGCGGGGAATACGCTCGGGAATGCGCAGCTCTCCTAACTCAGAGCATAACTTATTTAATCGTGGGTAAGCGCCCTGCCACTTCAGCTCATTGAGCTTTTCTGGAAGTGGGACATCCTCCCGCACCGTAGCTAACTTTTTATAGAGCAGTGCTTCCTCCCGTCGTTGCGAAAGGCTTAACGCCAGACTCGCGGCGCGCCCAGCACTAATACCGTTCACCTTCCACTTTCCGGGTTCCTCTGGGATTGCTTCCATATGCTTGTAATGCGCCAGCACTACGGAAGCAGATTTGGCTCCCCAGCCGGGGATGCCAGGGTAACCGTCAGCCGAATCGCCCACCAAAGCCAGCCAGTCCGGGATGGATTGTGGACTCACGCCATACTTTTCCACCACGCCCGCCTCGTCAATGATGATGTCTCGCCGGCGATCCCAGCAGACGATTTTGTTGCCTTCCACAAGTTGCGCCAGGTCCTTATCTGGCGAGCAAACGAGAATCTGTTCCACGGACTTGTTCTTTTTGAAACGCCTCGCAGCAGTCCCCAACGCATCATCGGCTTCGAACTCTACCATCGGCCAGACCACAACTCCCAGAGCGGAAACAGCTTCTTCCGCCAGTGGGAACTGGGCAAGCAGGTTCGGGTCCACGCCTTCACTGGTTTTGTATCCTGTGTAAAGATCATTGCGAAAGGACTCGATCACATGGTCGAAGGCAACCCCGACGTGTGTAACGCCGGGGCTGGTCAGAAGCATCAACAGGCTTCGCAGCAACCCAAGCGTCGCGCCGACCTCGCGTCCATCGGGCGCCTTCTTGGGAGGCGCGCCGAAGTGATTGCGGAACAGTTCGTAGGTACCATCGACCAGGTGAATATTCATTGAGAGATATCCTTGATGGGTGTATCGAGGAACGAATTGATCATGGGGACCAGCCAATCCGCACGATCGACCATACCAACGTGCGATGTACCAGGCAATATGGCGAGCTGTGAATTCGGGAGTCCGGGTGGCATATCACCAAAAACTCCTCCGCCAAGCAAACGGAAAAATTCCACGGCATGTTCCGGGCGGATGAGATCGGAGTCTCCGATCATAAGCAGTGTGGGCGCCTTGATGCCGCGGATCGCCTCCTCGGAAAAATCCCTGAGCTGTCGGTCCATCTCTGTCTTTTTCTCGAAGAGTCTATTGAAATCCTCCGGACGGGGCGCTATGCGCATATACTCTTCATGCCACGGCGAACCATGCATCATTTCCGGTTTCATTTCGCCCATTCCCTCCATCAGCCCGGGGTGGATGCCGCTCAGTGCGTAGCCAATCGACATCAGGACCAGTTTGCGTACCATCTGAGGATGCCGGGTGGCGAAATGCAGTGCCACGCTGCCTCCGTTGCTGTAGCCGAGGACATCCGCCTGTCCTATCCCCAATTGCTGGAGGACAGCAGCGACATCATCTGCCATGGCTTCAATGGTCAGGGGGCGGTCGATGTCCGCGGTGCGCCCGTGCCCTTGCAATTCGAACGCGATCACCTGCCGTCTCTCGGCAAGACCAGGCAGCATCTTTCCGAACGAGCTGCCGATCGCCGAGAAGGCGCCGTGCAGCAGAACCAGCGGTTGTCCCTCGCCATGGATCTCATAGTACATCTCAAGTCCGTTCACCGAAGCATAACCAGATTTTCGTTGAGTACTATTCATAATATTTCCTGTCGTGTTATGGAATTTAAACCGCACCCGCCGCGTGGTCAGCCATCTCTTTGAGGTCCGGTATATCTGTATTTTACTGTAGTCCAGTTGTGCTTTTGTGAAATCGGCAGAATATATATTTCCCCCAAAACTTATGTCAACGAGGTCACTGCCCAGCCTGAGGTGGGAAGAATCGCTTCCTATGTGTACAAGGCAGGCACGGCGCTAGGAGGGCGGGATGTTCTGGTTGCGGTGCAGGACGTTACGAGGATCGTATTTCTGCTTGAGCATCTGGAGACGATCGAACGTTTCAACCCCGAACGTTGCGCGCACACGCTCGATTGGCTCGTCGTCCTGCATGTAATTAACATATCCACCGCCGCTGAAGGACCACGGCTCAAGCGCCGCCGCGGACTCGCGCGCCCAGGAAATCTGTTCCGCGTCGAGGACAGGGTCCTGCCAGACGGCCATCACACTGACGTTGAACGCGGCGTGCCGGAAGCCAACGGCCCCGGGAGGCGCGTCAGCGTCCTTTGGTGCACCATGCAGCGATTCGATCATGATTCCCCCAGGCGAACGTCCCAGCACAAGGATACGCCTGAGCATTTCATCGAACAACTCATCTGGAAGTTCGCGCACGAAGTGGCCTTTCCAGTAATGCCGCTTCTCGCCGTATGCTGTATCGATCATGCGCTGCTGCTCAAGAAACGAGTGCTTACGCAACCCATCTTCGATGAGCCCTGGCGCTGACCGTAGAGTTTGAAGCTCCTCAGGAGCTTCAGCTGAGCCCGTGTAGCATGGAAAAATTTCGAGCACGGGTACCAGTGATTCATCCAACCCCAGCGCCACTTGGCAACCAAGATCGCGCGGCGAACGCGCAACCACATCCCGATACCGGAGCAACGCCTCGCGGATGCCATCTCCCCTATACACGAGTCGCCCACCCACCACGCGCTCAAGAGGGTGCAGCCGGAATTCTAATTGTGTGACCACTCCGAAGTTTCCACCTCCACCGCGCAGCCCCCACAGCAGATCCGGATTCTCATCCGCGTTTGCGTGGATCACAAGTCCATCCGGAGTAACCAGCTCTGCCGCGATTATGTTGTCACAAGTTAGGCCGTACTGTGCAGTCAAGTGACCAATACCGCCTCCGAGGCTAAGTCCTGTGACACCCGTAGAGACGACAACGCCTCCGGGCGTGACGAGTCCGAAGGCCTGAGTCGCCGTGTCGAAGTCGAGCCAGGTCGCGCCTCCTTCCGAACGAGCGATGCGCGTCTCAGGGTTCACTTCGACCTTACGCATCTCTGAGAGGTCGATCACGAGTCCGCCGTCACAGACACAATGACCGGCAGGATTGTGCCCGCCTCCGCGCACCGCCACCTCAAGCTCATGTCCCTGCGCGAAGCCGAGCGCGATCGCAACATCGTCCACGCCAACACAACGCGCGATCACCGCCGGACGGCGGTCGATGAGAGCGTTGAAGCCGCGGCGTGCCTTGTCGTAATGAGTATCCGTAGGGCGGGTTACACTGCCCGACAACGAACGCTGCAACTCATCCACGCTCCTATCTGATAAGACATTTTCCATGAGACCTCCATTTATATCGCTCGCAATAGGTTCTTAAGCTTAGTTGCCATTCGTCGCTTCGCCAACACTTTCAGGGGCTACCGTTTCATCCAAATGCTTCATGAAAGGGAAAAGTAAAACACCCAGCGAGATCAAACCCATCAAAATGGCACAGACCAGGATACCGACCCTCGCGGAAGTGGCATTGATCAGCCAGCCAAAGAACAGCGAAGCCAGCGCGATGATAATAAACCCCATACCAGCACCCAGACTGTTCACACGACCCAGCAGTCTCTCGGGCGTACGCGTGTAAAAAGAAGAATAGGGGATTGCCATAATGCCGGTGAAGACCACGCCTGCCATGAAACCGACCAGCATCGCGAGGATGGACCCGGGCTGCAAGAAATAGAGCCCGAATAAAGCCAGGGCATATGCGCCTGTGGCACCAAACAGCCATTTGTGCTGCGATACTTTTGGAGCAAAGGCAGCGAAGATAAAGCCGCCGATCATGCCGCCCAGCGCCTGTGCTCCAAGGAAAATCCCCAATTGCGCCGCGCTTTGGTTAGCAAAGACAAACCAGGCAGGGAAGACAATCGCGCTCACAGGTCCAACCACGAAGGCGAAAAATGGTCCAAAAAGCTGCATGGGTCCCAGGAAAGGGTCTTGGATCAGGAACTGTACTGCCTCGCGCATATCCGCGTACGCCTGGTGCACACTCATATGATTTTCGTGTACCAGGATCTGTCGCGGCAGGCGCAGGACCAGGAAGATGCAAACCACAAAGAGCACACTGGCGAACATCAGGGTTACACTTTCACTGAGGGAGGCAACCAATATACCGGCGCTCAATGGACCCACAAAGTTGGCTACATTCTGAAGAGTTTGTTGGATACCCATCGCCCGCACGATCGGAATATCATGCTGTGTGGCGGCACCCGGCACCATGGTGTTTTTCGCGATCTGCCCCGGCCCGTCAAAGAACACACCGATGATCTGCGACACGATCACCAGCCAGAGGGAGAAAAAATCGAAGAACAGAGCGATGCCGAGCAGAAATGCAGTGACCGTGCTAAGCAAATCAGCAATGATGGAAACTTTACGTCCACCAATCCGGTCGGTGATCAAACCACCGGTCATCACGCCGACGAAAGCTGTTATACCCATAGCAAACGCCACCGTGCCAGCGCTTACCGCGTTCCCTGTGCGCGACAGCACCAGCCACGGGATTACAAAGGCAATGACCTGGTTGGCAAACGTGGATGCAGACTGTGATGCCAGCAAACGGAGTAACTGATGTGCGCCCAGCATAGGAATTTATTTCCCGATTTAGAGGCAATCAGCTTTGTGGGAGGGGCTGGTACGTAAGGATCGCGACGCCTGTACCGGTCACTTTCGAATCGACAAGATGCAGCTTCTTCAGATCGCCATCATCCATGAAAAGACGCTTACCGCTGCCGACAACGACAGGATGGATCATAAGTTTCAGTTCATCGAGCAAACCGTCTCGCAACAGGGAGCGGACAAGTGTCGGGCTGCCGCTCACTCCAATGGTCTTTCCGCGTTGCTGTTTCAGCTTGTGGGTCTCTTTCGCAAGGTCTCTTCTGATCAGCGTTGGTTTTTCCCACTGTCCCCATTCAACTTCATCCAGCGTCGTTGAGACCACATACTTCGGCGTATTGTTAATGTGGCTTGCAAAGGGTTCGTCGGTAGAGTTGGGCCAGAAGGGTGCAAAATCCTGATAGGTCACCCGCCCCATAAGGATCGTGTCCTCCTGGTCTATCTGTGAATTAATGTCCGTCAGCATGTTGTCATCAAGCAGTCCCTCCTGCCAGAGATGAGGCGATTCCACAACGCCATCCAGGGAAATAAATAACCATGCAGATACCTTTCTCATATTCGGTTCTCCTTTACCGCTAAGGGTTAACACCTAAATAATACATTAGCGGAAAAGTTCTGTCTTGAATAAAAGCGACATCTGCACAGCTTCGCTTTTATTGATGATTTGTGTGGGGGTTTTCCCGATGAAGTGCTTCAGCGCGCGAGTCAGGTGTGCTTGATCGGTATAACCGACCATGTCGACGGTGTCGAGAATCGAGACACCTTCTTGCAAGAGAATCGTCGCTTGTCTGGCACGCTTGATTTGCCGGAGTGTGCCCTGTGTCAGACCGGTGGCATGCATAAAGTGACGCTGTACAGAACGCGGGGACAATTCCTGTGGTTCGCCCCGCGCCACCGACTCTATCACTGGATCACAGATCAATAACTCTTCTCTCACGAGACGGTCTACGAACGTATCTGCATTTTCATAGGTAGGGAATTGCCAGGCAAAACCATTCAGCCAGAACGATTTGCTTGATGCATCAGGCAAATCCACGCTTCCATCGACCAGGGCGCCCGCGGGCAAATAGGGCAATATTGTGCCATGCTTGAAAACGATGCCAAAATATTCGCCGCCCGTAAATGTCACCTCGAGCGGCGTGACCCTGGTCTCTGGTCCTCGGACAGTCATGGTTGTGTTGCCATGATACTTGGATACGACCAGTTCCCAGTGACTTATGGCAATCGAAAGGAAAGGTCCGGTACGCTCAGATTGGGCACACCAAATCCTTTCTACAAAAGGCGAGTCTGAAAGTTTTTCCTCAAAGTTAAAGATCATGTTTCAGCCTCCATGTATCAGTCAGAGCCCTACAAAACATAATGGTTATCATTTGCGTAAGTACTCACTGGTAAGCGAACGCTTTGCACTCAGAAGCTGCTTCGGCGTCCCTTCAAAAATTACCTGCCCGCCCTTACTGCCACCCTCAGGGCCCATATCAATGATCCAATCTGCGTGCTTGATGACATGTACATTGTGCTCAATGACAATGACAGTGTTACCCGCATCCACCAAACGATTAATCACTTCCATTAAGTGACCAATATCAGAAAGATGCAAGCCGGTCGTCGGCTCATCCATAACGTACACACTGCCTTTTTTATGTAACTCACTGGCAAGTTTAATGCGCTGACACTCACCGCCAGACAATGTACTCAAGGGCTGACCAAGAGTCAAATAATCCAAGCCAACATCACTCAAGGCTTGCAATTTTCGGCAGATTTCCTTGATATCGAAATACTCAAGCGCTTGTTGTACATTCATTGCCAGCACGTCGCTGATGGACCTACCATCGAGTTTGTAACCCAGCACTTCATCCTTGAAGCGCTTCCCACCGCAGACTTCACAGGGAGTTTTAACCTCGCCCAAAGCTGCCAGATCGGTATAGATCGCGCCCAGCCCCTGGCAGTTCTCGCAAGCCCCTTTTGAATTGAAACTGAATAGCGAGGCACTGACTTTGTTTGCGGCTGCAAAAGCCTTGCGCACATCGTCCATAATGCCAGTATACGTAGCAGGGTTGGATCGAGTAGAGACTCCGACTGCAGATTGGTCGATCACAATCGCATCGGGATGTTGTTGCAAAAACGCTTCGTTGATGAGTGAGCTTTTTCCAGAACCTGCTACACCAGTCACTACGGTGAGCACACCTGTTGGTATGTCCACGGTGATATTCTGCAGGTTATTCACTTTGGCGTTTTTGACGGTCAGCTTGCCTGCTGGCGAACGAAAATCATCCTTCAAAGGAACAGTCTTCTTCATATGCTTGCCGGTCAGGGTATCCGCTTTTAGCAGGTTTGCGTAACTGCCTTCATAAACAATCTCGCCGCCATGAATTCCCGCCTGTGGCCCCATATCAACGACATAATCTGCGGACTTGATCAGATCTGGATCATGCTCCACGACGAGTACTGTGTTGCCTTTATCGCGTAGTTTTTGCAGCAATTCATTCATGCGATGTACATCGCGTGGATGCAAGCCCACACTTGGCTCATCAA
>JAICQC010000270.1 GCA_025938055.1 Anaerolineales bacterium
CATGATCCTGACCACGGACGTCCTCATTACGGACATGCCCGAGAAGGAAAAAGCCCCTGCAATGCCTCCTGGCGGCATGGGCGGCATGGATTATTAATAATAAATTACCACGTAGGGAAGGGCAGCCGCCCTTCCCTACGTGGTTTAAATTATAATGTGGGGCGATGCACTGTTACGCTTGTCACTACAGATCCATTCGTATATTTTTGACCCTCTGGATCGCACTCGGACTCTCCGCGTGCGCTTCGTTTTTCCCCTGGGGACCTGAGCCCACCCTCACACCGACGGCAACTGCTACGCAAACGCCCGAACCTCCCACCGCCACTCCTGAACCGATGGCACTGACCGTGAATGGTGAGGGAGTCACAGTTGTCGAGTTCGATGCGGAGGTCCAGCGCTATCGCACGTCGCAGGAAAACCTTGGGAATGCGGTCACTTTCGAGGAAGCATCAGAATCGGTAAGGGATGATCTGACCGCCCAATTGCTGCTCGCACAAGCCGCGCGCCAAAACGGATTCATGCTCGACGATGCCGGGCTGGAGGAGCGCATCCAGTCGCTGACGGCGCAGGTCGGTGGGGCAGAAGCGCTCTCAGCCTGGCAATCCGCCCATGGATACAGTGAGCAGGCGTTCCGGTCCGCGCTGAAGCGAGGGGCAGAATCCGCCTGGATGCGTGACAAAATCCTTGCGGAAGTGCCCAGTACCGCAGAACAGGTACACGTCCAGCAAATTCTGCTCTATAATCAAGACACGGCTCAGAGCTTTCATACGCAGTTGAATGGCGGAGCCGATTTTGATGAACTGGCATTGAGAGCAGACCCTCTGACCCGCGGCGACCTGGGATGGGTGCCAAGAGGCTATCTGCTTGAACCAACCATCGAAGAAGCTGCATTCAACCTGACGGTAGGTGGATACAGCGACGTGATCGCAACGGACGTGGGGTTTCACATTGTGAGAATTCTGGCGCGTGACCCGCAACGTCCGCTTTCACCCGACGCTTTACTTGCCCTGCAGGAACGGGCATTGAAGACTTGGCTTGACCAACAACGCCAGCAGGCAAACGTTATTTTTACGCAGCAGCCAGAGCAGCCGTAATGGAGTAACACAGATGAATGATGATTTCGATTTCGACGGAACACAATCCAGACGTACGTCAGCGCCCATGCAAGTATGGGATCTGTTATCGATCCTCGTCCTGCTCCTCACGGTTTGCCTGGTGGGCTACTTCGTCCTGATCTTTATGAATCCGAACTCGCCGCTCAATTTCCTGCCGCCCGGCAGCGCTCCGTTTAGCAACGCCCTGCCCACATTTACGGTGACACCCTTGCAGCTGGAATCCACATGGACGCCCAGCCCCACGCTCGAGTTGACCGCCACCGCTACGCCGCGCCCGAGCATTACCCCGCTGCCGACAAATACGCCGTTCTCGCTTGTCCCACCGACCCGGACCGCCCGCCCCAGCCCCACGCCCCGTGCGCCCTTCAGCGGCTCCTTTACGCAGGTGGAAAGTACTATTATTCATCCTGAACTGGCATGCAGCTGGGCGGGAATCGGTGGCACGGTTGTGGATGCCAACAACAGTCCTGTGATCGGGACCGTGGTGGTGCTGCGCGGCACATTGAATGGAAGCACGATCGAACAACAGACCGTGAGCGGCATCAACAAGGAATATGGTCCTTCCGGCTTTGAGTTTGTTTTAGGCAGCGCCCCTGTTGTCTCCAACGATACTTTATACGTGCAGATGGTGGACCAGCAGAACATCCCGCTTTCAGATCCCGTCACAATCGATACATCCACCGACTGTAGCAAAAATCTGGTCATGGTGCGCTTCAGGCGCAATCGATAAAGCGTTTTATGGAGTCAAGCGGCGATCATCAAAAGATGATCGCCGCTTCTTTATTATTATAGTGAAGGAACCATTCATGCCAGCCTTCACGAAGAAGATGCTCACTCCACAGTTTTAATTAAGTCCTGGTGAACGGCTACGTTCCAGTGCTCGTAATTTTTGTTCTTTCCCCGTAGCACATCTTCATAGATTGCGCGCAGCCTGGTCGTGATCGGACCCATCACACCCGCTCCGATGGGGTGGTGATCGACCTTTGTCACGGCGACGATCTGTGCCGCAGTGCCGGTCATGAACATTTCCTCGCAGATGTAAACCTCCGTGCGGTCAATGGAGCGTTCCAGCACGGTAAGACCCAGTTCCTTGCGCGCCAGCTCGATGACCGATCTGCGCGTGATGCCCTCCAGGATATTATCCGTCACGGGGGGAGTGATTAGCACTCCGTCGCGCAGCATGAAAACGTTCATTGCCGAGCCTTCCGAGATGTGACCGTTGTTGTCGAGCACCAGCGCTTCGTCGAAGCCGGCGCGGTTGGCGTCGGTCTTGATCAGCGCCGAGTTGGCGTAGGCGCCTGCCACCTTGCCCCGCGCCGGGATGACGTTATCGTCGACTCGCCGCCAGGAGGAGACGGTCACGTGGGCGTTGGTATCGTTCTTCACGTAGGGCTCATACGCCATCACGAACATACAGAATTCGTCCCTGAGATCGTGAAGCCGTACACCGATTCCCAGATCGGCTTTGTAAAAGGTGGGGCGCAGGTAAATATCCTGCTGCCAGTTGTCGCTACGCAGGAGATCGAGCGTGAGCTGGATCAGGCTTTCTTCGTCATACTCGGTCTGCATGGTCATCATGCGCGCCGAATGCAGCAAACGCCGGAAGTGGTCGTAGGGACGAAAAACGAAGAGATGTCTCTTCTCTTCGTTCCAATAGGCTCGCATGCCGCCGAAGACGGCGGTTCCATATAAGAAAGCATGAGTGGCAATACTGATTTTTGCTTCCGAAAGCGGAACGATTTTTCCCTCAAAAAACGCGTGCTTCGAGAGATCCACTACAACACCTCCAAAAAGGATATCGGACCAGCTCTTACAGAGGAATTATACCTGATTGAATGACTTTGTCATTGCGAGGAGCATCGCTACGAAGCAATCCCATGTTAGATGGTGTGAGATTGCTTCGTCGGGACAATCACCCTCCTCGCAATGACGGAAAAGTGGGAATCGTGTAAACTCAAGTTAGCAAACCGAAGATAAGGTTGGAATAAATGAAAATAAAAATTGAATGGATAGAAATTCCTGCCGGAGAATTTGTGTTTGGTCTATCTACAGAACAGGTAGATCATCTCACGAACAAAATTCGTGAGGACGTTGGCTACCAAAAAACGGATGGTCATGTCGATGATCTAATTCATAGCATTATCAACCAGCCTTACAGTAGTAAGCCTAAACTTACTTCTGAAGAATTGAGTTTACTAAAGAGTGGCGAGTATGCCTCTCTCATTAGGATTGAGCGGGTCTTGAGAGATATTACATATTTCCCGAATATAAAACTAGATACTTTTTATATTTCTAGATTTCCTATCACATACCAGCAACTTCGAGAATTTCCCAAGACACGTTCTCTAGGCAACTTGAAATATGCCTTTATTGTGGCGCAGGATCAAAGGTATGCAAAAACCCCTGCTATGGTTCCATGGTATATCGCGGATTGGTTTTGCCAATGGATTGGTTCTCGATTACCAACAGTGGCTGAGTGGGAAAAAGCCGCACGAGGAGTAGATGGTCGTTTATATCCATGGGGAAATGAATGGGACATCAACAAAGGAAATTTCGACCCTGCCGTGTCCAGAGCTTCTGGACAAATAAATGACAATATGAATACGTTAGCAACCCCTGTGGATTCGTATCCATATGGTGTCAGTCCCTTTGGCGTTTGGGACATGTGCGGTAATGTATATGAATGGACAAGCACTGTTAGGATATTGGATTATGGTGAGGGCCCACTACTAAAATCGCATGCCGTAAAACATCCAACAGATACTCCTTGGTTTGATGCCATACTGGCACTAAATAGGCAGGGAGGACGAGATGAAGATGATCAATTTGAATATACTGGCTTTCGTCCTGTAAAGGATAAATGGATATCCAAGTATTGGCAGGGATGGAAATAAGAGCCATTAGTAAACACAATGCCTTTTTGACACGCTCACTCTGCGACCTGCCTTAAGAAAGTACTCCCAGTTTCTGTTCCTCTTGACAACCACTTATTTCGGGGTAAAATCTAATTCGATACTTATCGAATTAGATAGAAGAGAGAGAAAGTGGACGAACAACCCGAAATCCTGACATTTGTCAAAGCTATGGCGTCGGCGGAGCGTTTGCGCATCATCGGTGTGCTGGCTCGCGGGCGGGCGGCGCAGTCAGAAATCGCAGAACAGCTGGGCATGCCCGTGCGGGATGTGTTCAACCACCTGTCATTCCTTGCCGAAGCAGGCGTGGTCAGCGAGAGCGAGGGAGTCTATGACCTGGATGAAAAGGCAATCGAGTCCTTTGCGCGCGGTCAGTTCGCGGGCAAGCGTGCTGCGTACGAAGCCAATCAGGAAGAACCGGAGGACGTCCGCAAGGTGTTGAAGAACTTCCTCAACGCGGACGGCTCCCTCAGGCAAATTCCGCCGCAGGGTAATAAATTGCTTATTATCCTGAACTACATTGTGGATGCGTTTGACTTTGATGCGAACTACACCGAGAAGGAAGTAAACACGGTTCTGCGGCGTTTCCATGTCGATACGGCGGCGCTGCGCCGCTACTTAGTGGATAACCGTCTGATGGCGCGCGAAAGCGACGGGACAAGATACTGGCGACCGAAGGAGGAGACAACATGAGCGAAGAACTTGTTACCTTCTTCAAGGCGCTGGCAGACAAGAACCGGCTCAAGATCGTCGGTCTGCTGGCAGAAAAACCGTACAGCGTGGAAGAACTCGCCGCATTGCTGGAACTGAAACCGCCCACTATATCGCATCATCTTGCAAAGCTTGTAGATGCGGGTCTGGTAAAGTCACACACAGAAAGCTACTACAACGTCTATCAGTTGGACCAATCCGTTTTGCAGGAAAAAGCACGGACGATGTTCACGCAACATGAACTCTCCAATGTCGCGGCGGAAGTCGATGCAGATGCCTACGATAAGAAGGTGATCAGAGATTACGCGCGGCGCGATGGCAGTCTGAAAACACTTCCATCCCAGCAGAAGAAACTGGAAGCGATCCTGCGGTATATAGTCAGGGCGTTCGACGTGGGGAAGCGTTACAGCGAAAAGCAGGTAAATGAGATCCTGTCGCGGTATTACGAGGATACCGCCACCCTGCGGCGCGAACTCGTCGGTTTTGGTTTGATGCAGCGCGACGGCGGGGGAGGAGAATATTGGAGGACATAATCTGTCATTGCGAGGGCGGTGCTTGTCCGTCCGAAGCAATCTCCTCACTTCCAGGAAGCGGCTCTCTCTGAACAGGAGACACATGCGCCGGCACGCAGTGCAGGTGTTGCTTCGTCGTCGCTCCGCTCCTTCTCGCAACGACATATAAACGAAACGCCACGGAAGAAGTCCGTGGCGTTTCGTTTATTTCTTGCCAAGCTGTTCCCGGTTGACCAACCCCCGCTGCCAGGCGTAGACTGCCACCTGCGTCCGGTCGGCGAGGTGCAGCTTGCTCAGGATGTTGCTCACATGCCCCTTGACCGTGTATTCGCTGATGACCAGCTTCTCGGCGATCTGGCTGTTCGTCATGCCGTTGGCGATCAGGCGCAGGACGTCCAGCTCGCGTTCCGTCAGTTCAGTGAAGAGCGGCTGTTCGTCGCTGTTATCGCTGCGGATGTTCTGCAGGACGCGCGCTGCCACCAGCGGGTGCAGGGTCACTTCCTTTTGGGCGGCGCGATGTAAGGCGTCCACCAGCTTTTCCATTTTCATATCTTTCAAAATATATGAAATCGCGCCCGCCTTCAATGCAGGGAAAATATGTACATCCTCATGATAGGAGGTCAATACCACTACCTGTGTGCGCGGGCTGATCTGCTTGATGCGCCGCGTGGTCTCTACCCCATCCATGCCGGGCATGATCAGGTCAAGCAGGACGATGTCCGGGATATGATCGGCTACCAGTTTGAGAGCTTCCTCTCCAGAGGCTGCCTCCCCGATCACATTGAACTGTGTCAGTGTTTCGAGATAGGATCGGATGCCATTCCGTACCACCTCGTGATCGTCCACGATCAGAATGCTCACATGATTATTATGATTATTGCTTGCCACCGCCATCTCCTTCTCAGTTTTTTGTTGGCACCTGGACCCATAGCCTTGTGCCATGCCCGGGAGCGCTCTGGACCTGGACCGTGCCGCGGATACTGCCGACGCGTTCACGGATCGAGCGCAAGCCCATTCCATGCTTTACACTGACATCGAATCCGCAGCCGTCGTCGGATATGGACAGCTGGACCGAGTCGCTATCGTATACAAGCGCCATATCGACGCGCCGGGCGTGACTATGCCGCGCCACGTTCGCCAGCGCCTCCTGTGTAATGCGATAGA
>JAICQC010000019.1 GCA_025938055.1 Anaerolineales bacterium
CGAGGAAAGTCCGCACTCCATAGAGCACGGCGTCGGATAGCACCCGGGGCGGGGAACCCTCCGTGAGGAGCTAACCTGCCGGACGAGGGCCACAGAAACAAACAGCCACCCTCTCCCTCTGGGATGAGGGTCGGTGATGGTGAAAAGGTGGTGTAAAAGACCACCGGCATCTGCAGTAATGCGGATGGCCAGGTAACCCCCGCCGGGAGCAAGACCAAGTAGGGACGAAGCCATCTGCGGATGGCGGGAGGCTGCTCGTCTTCATACGTGCTTTCTCATGTGATGAGAAAGCCAGTCCCGGGTAGGTCGCATCGAGCGGCGCGGCGACGCACCGCCCAGAGAGATGATCGCACAGACGAAGCAATTCGTCGGACAGAATGCGGCTTATAGACCGTCCTGAGGGATTTCCGTTATGTAAACTGCGCAGATTCCCTGCATTGGGGATGATGCGCAGTTTATGAATCATTTGAAAGATCACCCAACATCCCTATGCGTGAACTGAATGCAACTCAATCTATTCTCACAAAAACGCTTCTCAAAGCAGATGAGTCCAATGCAAAACGCATCAGGAGCCTGCGGATTGCCCTGGGAGAAATCTCTGAACTCGATCAGGATGCCATCCGGAAACACTGGGGTGAGCTGAGTCGGGGCACACCGGCGGAAGATGCCCAGCTTGATTTTCGTTCCGTTAATGCAGAGGTGCAATGCATGGCTTGCTTTCAAAAGTATCATCCCATGGATGGGAAGATTCACTGTCCCTACTGCGGCAGTTACGGCGCAAAAATATTATCGGGCGAAGAGTTTTATCTTGAGTCGATCGAATTGGATGACAACTAGACTTTTTTCAACTGTTCTACTTTTTCTCTTTCTGGTGGGGTGCAATAGACCCATCGCTGCCTCTCCAACGCCGGACCTGTTCGCCACGATGCAAGCCTCCACGCCCTCCGGGGTTTTGCCTCCCGCAGCCACCGAGCCGTTTGCGACTCCCGTTTTCAACTTGCCGGGATCCAATCCCACATCGCCCGCGCCGTCCGGGCAGTCCAGCATCCCTTTTCCCTCGCCTTCAGACCAGCTCAGCGGGCATATTGTATTTACCTGTCAGCTCTTCAAAGTGCAAGCCATGGATCAGATCTGCATCATGAACGCGGATGGCTCCGGGATGCGCCGGCTCACCACGGATGACAACCGCCGTCACTTCTATCCCTCGCTTGCGCCCGATGGACAAAGTGTGTTGTATTCATCCTTCCGCGAGCAGAATGTTTATGAGATCTACGGTCTTAACATTAACGACGGCAGTGTGGACAGACTGACGGACCGCATCGGCGTGCTGACCGCGCCCGAGGTCTCGCCCGATGGGACGGCAATCACGTTTGTGCGCGGAAACCCGAATACGGGCAGCATGCAAATCATGGTCATGGACCGCAACGGTGAAGACGCGGGCAATATCCCTCAGATTTCCGGCTGGGATCCAACCTGGTCACCTGACGGCAGGCAGATCCTGTTTGCATCAGGAGTGGAAGGGGCAGCCCAGTTATTCATCGTCAACCGGGATGGAGGAGGCTTGCATCAGGTGAGCAACCTGCCTGCCATCCGCGGTCGCAGTGACTGGTCACCTGATGGACAGTTCATCACTACTTATTCCGGTCCCGCCTGGAACCGCGAGGTCTACATTATGAACGTCGATGGTTCAAATGCGCGCCAGCTCACACCCAGGGGCGGTAACAGTCAGGGTCCATCTTTTTCCCCGGATGGCAAATGGGTGGTGTTCACTGCCTATTTCGATAACTATGGCGATGACCATGGTTGTGAGATTTACATCATTCGCACGGATGGCACCGACCTGCGACGGTTGACCAGCAACGAGTACTGTGATTACCAGCCGCGCTGGGGACCCTAGAAAATCTCTTGGGAATTAAAAACAAAAAGCTCACACAAGCGTGTGAGCTTTTTTTCGCGAAAGAAACTTATGCCCAGCCTTGATTCTTTACAAAGTTCGTGATGACCGGAATTTCCACGTACTTGCCATTGTATGCCTGGATGCCCCAGTATACGCCGATGCCCCAAATCAACAGGGAGGGTAAACCGAAGCAGAAGAATAGCACACTACTAAGAATGGTACCGCCAACAAGATTGAAAATTCCCCAGGCGAGCGCCTGTGCATTATGAGCACGGATAAACGGGCGATTCTTCTTATCTTCCATCAACAGGATGATAATGGGAACGAGAGGACTGAACACGTACGCGAGCAGAGACCACAGTTTATCGTCGCTGGTGACATCCGTCATTGGTTGGTTTTCCATAAGTTCCTCCGTATTAATCTGGGATTTAGTTTTCATCATTTTACAACCAATCAATTCAAAAAGCAACCGAAAATCTGAATAGAACGGTACTGGTAAAATGAGCAGATGATCAGAGTTGTCCACGCTGCCGCTCTGCGGCGTGCTACGCTTGTCTTCATAGGCTCGCCTGATTTTGCACTGCCCACCCTCAAAGCACTCGCTCGAGAATACGAGGTCGTTGGGGTGGTGACACAGCCGGACCGTGCCTCGGGACGCGGGCGTGAACTCAAATCGCCGCCGGTCAAGCTGCTTGCGCAGAACCTGAATATACCGGTCGTTCAACCTGAAAAGCTGCGTCAGCCCGAAGCGATGAAGCAATTGCGCGCCTGGAATCCTGACCTGATTGTGGTCGCGGCGTTCGGGCAGATACTTCGGCAGGAGGTTTTAGATCTGCCGCGTTATGGATGCATTAATGTCCATGCCTCGCTGTTACCGCGCTGGCGCGGCGCCGCGCCGATCAATGCCGCAATCCTGCATGGGGATGAGGAGACGGGCGTGACCATCATGAAAATGGACGCGGGACTCGACACAGGACCGATGCTGGCACAACGGGCCATTCGGCTGAGGCGGGACGATACGGCTGGTTCCGTTTTCGAGAAGTTATCGCAACTGGGAGCAGACCTGCTGATCGAGACGCTGCCGGAGTACTTGTCCGGGAAACTCCAGCCGGTGCCTCAACCAGAAGAAGGCATGACCTATGCCCCAATGCTCAAGAAGGAGGAAGGTCAGCTCGACTTTACGCGCTCTGCGGAGGAGCTGGAGCGTCGAGTCCGCGCCTTCAACCCATGGCCCGGCGCGTTCATGGATTTCGATGGGATGCTGCTCAAAGTCCATCGGGCGCGCGCGGTGGCGGAAAATGCCTCAGTGGGGCAGAGGCTCATTTATCAGGATCAACCCGCAGTTGGCGCAGCAGGCGGGCTTCTCATCCTGGAGGAAGTGCAGCCGGCAGGGAAAAAGCCTATGAGTGGAAAATCCTTTCTGGCGGGCGCGCGCAGTTGGGCGTAGCGTATCGACCGCGGCGGGGTTGCATTTTCCACATCCAAATAAATCAAAGGGAGAATGTATGTTCAACTATAAAGTGTTTGTCACAGAATTGATCGGAACGTTTGCACTGGTTTTCATTGGCGCAGCGGTGGGTATGTACAATGCCGGGCTCCTGGCGGTTGCCCTTGCTCATGGCTTGACTCTGGCAGTGTTTGCGTATGTCTTTGGCTACATTTCAGGCACCCATATTAATCCTGCCGTGACGTTTGGGCTGGCGTTAAATGGAACTGTGGAATGGCGCGAAGCAGTTGTGTATTGGATTGCACAGTTTGCTGGCGCCGTTTTGGCTGCGTTTGCACTGAGCGCGACCGTGGGTCAGGTGAGCGCGGAGGCATTTGCCGCGGCGCAGACGACCGGCGTGCTGACGCAACAGTTTCCGTACTCTGCTCTGGCTGTGGAAGCCTTACTGACGTTCTTCCTTGTCAATACAATTCTCCACACGGCTGTTGCAGGGAAGGCTGGTCCTATGGCAGGCTGGGCGATCGGTCTAACTCTGACGATTGCTATTTTGGCGGGAGGTCCGCTCACGGGTGGCTCGCTGAACCCGGCGCGTACGTTTGGCCCTGCCGTGGTTTCCGGTGCTGCCACGAACGGAATGATGTATCTGATCTACTTTATTGGTCCATTCCTGGGTGCGGCTCTGGCGGCGGGGTTGTACAGGCTGCTCGGCACAGAAGACTCGACGCCTGAATTCGAAGCCATTCCTGATGTGGGAGATGCGCCGATGGATGACGAGGATGAAGAAGAAGATGCTGTCGGGTAAGCCGAAAATATAAAGTCACCGAAACATAATAGGAAAAAACGAAATACCCCGCTGTTTTAGGCGGGATATTTTGTTATAAAATGTAAGGCGAGGTGTGTCATGTCAAAATACGTCGCTGCAATTGACCAGGGAACGACCAGTACGCGGTTTATCGTTTTCGACCACGCGGGGAATAGTATTGCCGCAGACCAAAAGGAACATGAGCAGATCTATCCCAAACCTGGTTGGGTGGAACATGACCCGATCGAGATCTGGAACCGGACACAGGAAGTAATCAGCGGCGGATTGAAGAAGGGCAACCTTTCAGCAAAGGATATTGCCGCAGTCGGAGTGACCAATCAGCGCGAAACGACTGTCGTCTGGGACAGGAACACCGGTGAGCCGGTCTATAACGCGATTGTCTGGCAAGATACGCGTACGGATGAAATCATTCAGCACCTCGCCCGCGGCGGGGGACAGGACCGGCTGCGCGAAAAAACGGGATTACCACTCGCCACATATTTTTCCGGTCCGAAGATCAAATGGGTTCTGGACAATCTGGAAGGCGCGCGTGAACGAGCGGAAAATGGCGAATTGCTTTTTGGCAATATCGATACCTGGATTGTCTGGAACCTGACCGGGGGGCAACACATCACCGATGTGACCAATGCCTCGCGCACGCTGTTGATGAATCTCAATACATTGGATTGGGATGAAGAAATACTGAGTCTCCTGGCTATCCCACGCGCGATCCTGCCTGAGATCAGATCATCTTCTGAAATCTATGGCTCCGTAGGGGTGGGAACATTGGAGGCGCAAGGGCGGTCTCGTACGTCACCGCTCAAGGGAATCCCCGTGGCTGCCGACCTGGGCGACCAGCATGCCGCGCTGTTCGGGCAGACCTGTTTCGATCCCGGTGAAGCGAAGAATACCTATGGGACGGGCTGCTTTATGTTATTGAATACGGGAGAGAAGCCTGTCCCGTCCACATCCGGTTTGCTCACCACCCTCGGATACAAGATTGGAGATCAAAAAGCGGTCTATGCATTGGAAGGGTCGATCGCCATCACTGGGGCGCTGGTGCAATGGCTGAGAAATAATCTGGGCTTGATCAAATCCTCAGCCGATGTGGAAACGTTGGCAAAGTCTGTCGAGGATAATGGCGGCATTTATTTTGTCCCGGCGTTTTCGGGGCTCTATGCACCGTACTGGAAGTCGGACGCGCGCGGCGCCATTGTTGGTATGACCCGTTATGTCAACAAGGGACACATCGCCCGCGCTGCCCTCGAAGCGACCGCCTACCAGACGCGCGAAGTACTCGATGCCATGGAAAAGGATTCGGGTGTGAAGTTAACCACCCTCAAAGTGGATGGTGGGATGGTCTTCAATGAATTGCTTATGCAGTTCCAATCTGATATTCTGGATGTGCCGGTCATCCGGCCCAGGGTCGCCGAAACGACGGCTCTCGGCGCGGCATACGCCGCGGGCTTGGCAGTGGGGTTCTGGAAGGATTATGACGAACTGCACTCGAATTGGGGCAAGGACAAAGAATGGCATCCTGCAATGGACGCAGAACTACGAAGGAAGTTATACTCGGGTTGGAAGAAGGCTGTCACGCGCACGTTCGATTGGATTGAATAAAGTAACACCTTGCAGTTGTCATTTGTTAGGCAACACCTGAGACATACACTTCACACAAGACTATGAACCGTAACGAAATTCTTTCTGCCCTCAAGAATAAGCCTGAAGTCTCCGTGTTGATTGTGGGCGGAGGCATTAATGGGATTGGTACATTCCGTGACCTTGCGTTGAACCGTGTGGATGTTCTGCTGGTGGAGAAAGGGGATTTTTGCTCGGGTGCAAGCTCCGCCTCCTCGCACATGGCGCACGGGGGTATCCGCTACCTGGAGAACGGAGAGTTTCGACTCGTACGGGAGGCGGTGCGTGAGCGCAATCGTTTGCTTGAGAATGCGCCGCATGTCGTAAAACCTCTGCCCACGACCATTCCTATTTTCAAGCGGCTTTCCGGTGTTTTGAACGCCCCGCTGAAGTTTTTTAGGTTGCTGGATAAACCGTCAGAACGCGGCTCGCTGATCATCAAGCTTGGTTTGATGATGTATGATGCCTTTACGGGAAGACAGCGTACAGTTCCCAAGCATAAGTTTTACTCGCGTGAGGAGTCACTTGCCAGGTGGAAGAACCTGAATCCTGCGATTGTCAATACTGCGGTTTATTATGATGGCGCCATCCTGCAGCCTGAACGCCTGGGAATTGAACTGATTCTCGATGCCGAGGCTGAAAACCCTGATGCCCGCGCGCTTAACTACGTCAGCATGATCGGAGGCAGTGATGACACTCTCCTGCTACGGGATGAGCTCACGGATGAAACCTATGATGTGCGCCCAAAACTGGTGATCAACGCCGCGGGTCCCTGGATCGATTTCACAAACCAAAAACTTGGCTTGTCCACTCGTTTCATCGGCGGAACGAAGGGGTCGCACATCGTGGTCAGGCACGATGAACTGCGCCAGGCAATCGGGGAGAACGAGTTCTTTTTTGAAAACGAAGATGGGCGCATTGTGCTCATCTTTCCGCTGTTCGACCGTGTCCTGATCGGCACCTCGGATATCCCGGTGGAGCACCCGGATGAAGCCCAGTGCACCGATGAAGAGATCGATTATTTCTTAAGGCTGACGCGTCGGATCTTTCCCAGCCTCAACCTGAGCCGCGACCATATTGTTTTTCAAGTCTCGGGCGTTCGCCCACTTCCGCGCTCCACAGCCAGGAACGCTGCGCAGATCTCGCGCGATCACAGCATCGAGGTGCTCAGCGGCGACTGGACGAATCTGCGTTTCCCGGTCTATTCCCTCGTGGGAGGCAAATGGACATCCTTCCGCGCCTTCTCGGAACAGGTGGCTGATAAGGCACTGGCTTTTCTTAAACTGCCGCGTCAGAAGGATACCCGCTCGCTGCAAATCGGCGGCGGGCGCGGCTACCCGCGAGACCCCGACGAGTTGAAACGCCAGATCGAAAGTCTCTCTGCCTGGACCGGAGTCACGCGTGAGCGATTGAAGACGTTGTTCGAGCGCTATGGCACGCGTGCCGAAACGATCGCCACCTACATGAACGGCGGCACAGACTTTATCCTCAGAACCCTGCCAGATTACACGTTGCGCGAGATCATCTTCCTGGCACAGCATGAAAAGATCTGCCATCTTGATGATTTCCTGCTCAGGCGCTCCATGCTTGCCATGCTGGGGCGCGTCACTGGGGATACGGTGGCGGAACTGGCAAAGGCTCTGGGCAACGCCCTCGGCTGGGATGAGGAGCAGAAGACCGCCGAGGTGGCGCGCGCCCTGTTGATCCTGGCAGATAGGCACGCGGTCCAGTTATGAGCCGGATGGTAGAATTGTGCCCCGTATGAATCTATCCATTGTCGTCCCGGTCTACAAAGGGGAAACGCTCATCGAGCCGCTCGTCGCACAGCTCAGCAAAACATTACCGACGATTGCAGAAAAATACGAAATCATTCTTGTTAATGATGGCAGCCCCGATAATAGCTGGCAGGTCATACAACGCCTGACACAAGAATATAGCGGGGTGAGGGGGATTCGCATGATGCGCAATTACGGACAGCATAACGCGACGTTATGCGGCATCCGTCGAGCATGTTATGAAGTTGTCGTGACCATGGACCAGGACCTGCAGCACCCACCTGAAGAAATCCCTTTGCTTCTGGCAAAGCTGGAGGAGGGCTATGACGTTGTGTATGGCTCTCCGCGAAAACTGCCGCAGGGATTTCTGCGCAACCTGATGACTGCCGCTATCAAGTGGATTCTGGCGAAGGTAACCGGATTGCCAGCCGTGCGAAATGTTTCGGCATTCCGCGCCTTTCGGACACATTTGCGCGATGCGTTTGCCAGTTTTCAAAACCCTTCGCTGATCCTCGATGTTCTGTTGTCCTGGGGGACAACCCGCTTTATGTCCGTGGAGGTCAATATTCCACATGCAGAACATACAAACTACAGTTTCAGGATGCTGGTGCGAGCCGCCACATTGATCCTGATCGGGTATAGCACCCTGCCGCTGCGCGTTGCAAGCTGGGTCGGATTTATCATGACACTCTTCGGGCTGGGGGTATTCATCTATGTTCTGATCATTTATTTCACTGTGGGCAGCCTGCCAGGGTTTCCGTTTTTGGCTTCCATCATTGCATTATTCAGCGGCGCGCAGTTATTTGGGCTCGGCATTTTCGGAGAATATCTGGCGCGCATGTTCGACCGCAGTATGGACAAGCCAACGTATGTCATTTCTGAAACGGCGGGAACGTGAACGCCGTGATTCTCCAGCCATCCTACATCCCGTGGCGGGGATACTTCGATCAGATCCGCCGGGCGGATTTGTTCATTTTTTATGATGACGTGCAATACGATAAGCACGGCTGGCGCAACCGCAATCAGATCAGGACCGCGCAGGGCAAACAGTGGCTGACGATCCCGGTGCACAGTAAAGGTGTAACCGAGGGAATCGCCATCAGGGAGGTTCGCATCGATTGGTCCAAGCCCTGGGCGAAGAACCATCTCAAAGCACTGACTTTTGCCTATAACAAGGCTCCGCACTTCAAGGAATATTTGCCTTTGCTGGAATCTTTCTACAATCGCCGCGATGAGTGCCTGGCGGATTTTACGATCGAGACCACGATCTCTCTTAGCCGCGAGTTGGGCATGGCCTCGACGCGTTTCCTGCGCTCCTCGGATCTGCCGGGCATCACCGGCGCGCGCACCGAGCGCCTGATCCAGATTCTGAAACAGGTCGGCGCGAAACATTACATCAGCGGTCCCTCTGCGCGGGAGTATATGGAGCCGGAAAAGTTCGAGGAAGCAGGCATCTCCCTTGAATACATGGCATACAATTATCCCGAATACTCGCAGCTCTACCCGCCATTCGACCCGTATGTCACAGTGCTCGATCTGCTGTTCATGACGGGTCGCGAAGCACCAAACTATTTGCAAGCATGAGGCATCTATGTCTGAATCCTTCCATCTCGACGACGTAAAGAAATATTTTTCCGACAAGCTGAAGGCACACGGTGCGACTCACCTGGGTGTGGACTACAACTCCACTGAATCGCAGGAAGCCCGCTTCTTTCAACTTACCAGGGTCATTGACGCCAGCGTCAAATATTCGCTGCTCGATTTTGGCTGCGGCTATGGTGGCATGTATGATTACCTCCTGCGGTTGGGACATCCCCTGCACTATGTGGGTTACGATATTGCTGAATCCATGGTTGCCAAGGGACGCGAATTGCATCCGGATAACCCGGACTGCTGGTTCACACAGGATCTTGCGGAAGTACCCGCAGTAGATTATGCAGTCGTCAGTGGCACGTTCAACATGAAACTGGATGCCGATTTTGAGTCATGGACCGGGATCATACTGCAAGCTCTTCAACAGATGAACAACCGCGCAGCGAAGGGTCTTGCCTTCAACATGCTTACGAAGTATTCCGATGCCGATAGAATGCGCCCTGATCTTTATTATGGCGACCCCTGCTTTTTCTTCGATTACTGCAAATCTCACTTCTCACGCAACGTCGCGCTGCTTCACGACTATGACCTTTATGACTTCACGATCCTCGTGCGTAAACAGTCATGACAGAATTAAAAGTTGATTTCAACCGTCCTGTTGCAGTGGGAAATGAAATTGCATACATACAGCAGGCAATTGCCAACGGTCATATCTCCGGGGATGGTCCTTTTACCAGGAAATGTCATGCGTACTTCGAAAGCGAACTTGGCGTTTCGAAAGCCCTGCTCACTACCTCCTGCACGCACGCCTTGGAAATGTCCGCTATCTTGTTGGATATCCAGCCCGGGGATGAAGTCATTATTCCCGACTTTACGTTCGTTTCCACCGTCAATGCATTCGTCTTGCGCGGCGCGAGACCCATCTTCGTGGACATCCGCCCGGACACACTGAATTTGGACGAGTCAAAACTCGAAGCTGCCATCACATCAAAAACGAAGGCGATTGTCCCAGTGCATTATGCAGGCGTAGGCTGCGAGATGGACGCGATTATGGAGATTAGCGCGCGTCACAGAATCGCCGTGGTGGAGGACAATGCCCATGGATTGTTTGGAAAGTACAAAGGGAAATATCTGGGTACGTTTGGCTCGATGGCTTCACAGTCTTTCCATGAGACCAAGAACTTCAGTTGCGGAGAAGGCGGAGCGCTGTTGATCAATGATCCAGCACTCATCGAACGGGCTGAGATCATCCGCGAAAAAGGAACGAACCGTTCGCGCTTCTTCCGCGGGCAGGTGGATAAATATACCTGGGTGGACGTTGGCTCATCCTATCTTCCTTCCGACATGCTTGCGGCATTCCTGTTTGCCCAGCTCGAACAGCGCGAGAAAATCCAGTTGCACCGCAAACAGGTCTGGGAGTTGTACCAGGCGGGCATCAAGGATTGGGCAAACGCCCATGATGTCCAATTGCCGTATGTCCCCGAGGAGTGTGAGCAGCCTTATCATATGTTCTACATGCTTTTGCCGACTCTTGAACTCCGCCAAAAAATGATCACCTATTTACGCGAACGCGGTGTGTATAGCGTATTCCACTATTTGCCGCTGCACCTTTCGGACATGGGACAGCGTTTTGGTGGGAAGCCTGGCGATTATCCCGTCACGGAACGCGTCAGCGACCAGCTCATTCGCCTGCCCTTCCACAACTCGCTCACGGGCGCCGAGCAGGAGCAGGTCACCGATCTGCTGCAGGAATTTCCGTTTTAGCCTCGCCGCGTCTCTCTTTTATTGAAAATCATTTGATAATCAGCATGGTAGAATTCTTGCGATGTCTCCAGAACGCCAGCTAACAATCGATCTTGTCATTCCGGTGTACAACGAGGCGGAGGTCGTTGAACAGACCTATGGCAGTATTTGCGAGGTCATAGACGGTTTGCCGCATCAGTTCAATATCTATTATGTGGATGATGGTTCGGACGACAGGACGGTGGATTCCCTCAGCGCGCTGGCAGAGAAGGATAAACGGATCGTCATCCTGGAATTTGCGCGCAACTTTGGACATCAAGCCGCGCTGACGGCTGGACTGGACGCCTCGAAGGGCGACTTTGTGATTTCGCTCGATGGAGACGGACAGCATCCCCCTCAAATGATTTCCGAAATGATCGAACTGTTTCAACAGGGCTACGACATCGTTCAGGCGCAGCGCATGGAGGCGACCCGCAATGTTTCATTCAAGCAGCTTACTTCCGCAGGGTTTTACACGATCATCAATAATATCAGCGGTACGCATATGGTGCCCGGCGCCGCCGATTTCCGCGGGTTGAGCCGTCAGGCGGTGAACGCATTAAAGTCCATGCCGGAATATCATCGTTTCCTGCGCGGCATGATCTCGTGGATGGGTTACCGCAGCGTGATTCTGCCGTACCAGGAAACCCGGCGTGTGGCGGGGAAGTCGAAATATTCGTTCGGTAAGATGTTTCGCCTTGCCATGGATGCCCTCTTTTCCTTCTCGCTCATGCCCCTCTATCTGGGTATGACGCTTGGAGGTATTCTGCTCTGTCTCGCGGCCGGGCAGATCATTTATGTGCTTTCCTTTTGGCTCACCGGGCGCTCCACACAGCTTGTGCCGGGCTGGAGTTCGCTGATGTCGGTGATGCTGGTCATCGGTGGCATGATCATGATCCTGCTCGGATTCATTGGCGTCTATGTTGGTTACATTTTTCAGGAAGTCAAACGCAGACCCGTTTATCTGCTTAAGAAGAGGGATACGTGAGTCGACCCGATAAACCCATCTACCACTTTGTGTTTGTTCGTCATGGAGAGTCGATTGGCAACGCCGAATCGCGCTGGCAGGGACAGTCTGATTACGCGCTCACCGAAAAGGGCAGGGCACAGGCACGCGCCCTGGCAGAGCGCTGGAAATCTGAAAACGTAAAGTTCGACCTGATCCTTGCCAGCCCGCTGGTACGCGCCAAAGAGACGGCTGAAATCATTGCCGCCGCGGTAGGCGCGAACGTGGAATTTGATCCGGTTCTGCTGGAACGTCATATCGGCGAGATGGAGGGCTTGACCGCGGAGGAAGTGCGCAAAAGGCCCCAGCCTCCTTACATCACGCCGTACGATCCGATCGGCGGCGAGGGAGAAGGCGATTGGGCTCTCTTTTTGCGAGCGGGTCAGGCGCTGCACAGTCTCCTGCGCCGCCCTCCGGGCAGTTACCTGATCGTGTCACATGGCGGGCTGCTCAACCAGTTGATGAATGCGATCGTCGGCATTGCCCCACACGTCGACCCCTCCGGGGTACGATTCCGTTTTGACAACACCGCCTTCGCCCGCGTGATTTACTTCCCCTTTCAACATCGCTGGGCAATTGAGGCGCTGAACGATCATGCACACCTGAATGATCGCTGGCGTTTCAAACCCTCCGAGCCAGAGTAAAGATGGTTCTTTCCGAATCAGCCAATTATCTGAATGGCAAACTGAAAGTGCTTGTCTTTGGCGCGGGCGCCATTGGAACGTACATCGGTGGCAGTCTCGTGCTTGCGGGGCAGCAGGCTGTCTTTGTAGAACAGCCCAAAGTGGTGGAGGAATTGCGCCAGCGCGGCTTGCGGCTTGACCTGACGTTGGATAAACGCCGCCAAGTGAAGGACGCCTCACGTATCGATCCGGCTTCGTTTGTGATCGTTTCCGCGCTGGAGGAGGCGCTTCGTTATGGACCCTTCGATGTGGCTTTGTTTGCCCTGAAGTCGTTCGACACCCAGCCCGCGCTGGAAGGGATGAAGCCTTACGCAGATAAAATGCCGCCGATCCTTTGCCTGTCGAACGGTGTCTCGAACGAGCCTGCCATTGCCGAAGCACTGGGAAAAGACAAGGTGATCTATGGCACCGTCACCAGCGCCATTGGGCGGCGCGGCGCTGGTGATATTGTCCTTGAACGTTTGCGCGGACTCGGCGTCGCAAAAGGACATCCGCTTTCCGAGAAGTTGAATAATGCGTTTAACGCCGCTTATCTCAATTCGCGGTTGTATGACGATGCCAATAGCATGAAGTGGTCGAAGATGCTTACCAACCTGATTGCCAACCCGACCTCTGCCATCTTGGATATGACCGCCCGAGAGGTCTTCGCAAATAAGGATTTATACAAGCTTGAGATCGACATGCTGCGGGAATGTCTGGCAGTGATGGACGCCCAGGGCTTCAGGGTTGTGGATTTGCCCGGCACACCTGTGCGAGCCCTGGCGTACGCGACCAAATTACCCTTGTGGCTTTCCAAGCCGCTGCTCGCCCGTGCTGCCGGAGCGGGACGCGGTAGTAAGATGCCATCCTTTCACATTGATCTGCATTCGGGTCGCGGCAAGAGCGAGGTGGAATATTTACACGGTGCGGTCGTTCGTGCCGGCGAAATGTGCAATGTGCCGACTCCTGTGAACAAAGTCTTGACTGAAACCCTGCTGGCGTTGACGAACAAAGAGGTGCCTCTGGAAGAGTTTGCACACAAGCCAGAGAAATTACTGGCAAAACTACAAATTAACTAATGTCATTGCGAGCCACTGCTTCGAGCGAAGCGAGCGTTCTTTGCTCTGCGTAGCGAGAGCGGCATGGCAATCTTAACGGTTTTTGAAGAAGTCATCAGTAGATTACCTGGGATTGCTTCGCGTCATACGCTCGCAATGGCACCATTCGAACGGAAAAATAATGACTGAAAAAATTACTCTTATCTCCCCGCGCTCATCTGTGGAAATTTACCTGACGGATGGGCGCGTATTGTCCGGTCCGCGCGGGTCGAAGGTGGGCGAGTTCCTGCAAACGCTGGAATTTGACTCGCAAGTGATCGCCGCGATTGTCAACGGCGACCTGCGGGAACTGACCTATCCGGTTACGATGGAATCGCGAGTGATCCCGGTCACCATGTCTGACCCAGACGGGGCGCGCATTTATCGCCGCTCACTGACCTTTTTACTCGAGATGGCTTTCAACGATCTCTTCCCGGAGGCTGTCCTGTACGTCGATCACTCTGTGGCGTCGGGCGGCTATTACTGTCAGGTCACGGGACGCGCGCCGCTGTTTGAGGTGGAGATCGAGACGCTCAAGGATCACATGCAGGAGTTGGTCAAAGCAGATTTGCCGTTCGAGCGGATGGAAATCCCGATCAAGGAAGCCATCGAATACTTCCACTCGCGCGGCTATGAAGACAAAGTCCGTTTGCTCAGTTATCGCAAGAAGAATTATCTAACCCTGTACCGCCTCGGTGAACGCATGGATTACCACCATGGCTATATGGTGCCTTCCACAGGATATCTCAAGTGGTTCGACCTGGTGTTCACAGAGGGCGGTTTTACATTGCGTTATCCGCGCCGGCACAAGCCCAACGAGCTATTGCCAATGCCAGATTATCCCAGGCTGCTGGACACCTTCCTTCAGTATGGTGACTGGTTGGCAAAGCTGGGGATCCAAAATGTGGGCGCGCTCAATAATGCCATCCAGAGCGGGCGCAGTGATCAGGTGGTGCTGGTATCCGAAGCGTTCCATGAGAACAACCTGGCGCGCATTGCCAACCGGGTGGTGAATCAACTTAATCGCTCGCGCATTATTTTGATCGCGGGACCCTCCTCGGCAGGCAAGACCACAACCTCACGCCGGCTTACAGTGCAACTACTGGCGCTGGGTGTTTCCCCGTTCCCGCTCGAGCTGGATAACTATTTCCTCGACCGCGACAAGACCCCGCTTGACGAAGATGGTAAGCCGGACTTCGAATCCATTGACGCCCTCGATCTTCCCTTGCTCGCCGACCACCTACAGCGCCTGACCCGCGGCGAGGAAGTTCAACTGCCGCGTTACAATTTCAAGACCGGCTTGCGCGAGGACGGCGAATTGATTCGCTTGAAAGACGGGCAGCCAATCATCCTCGAAGGGATCCATGGGATGGACCCGCGCCTCATCCCCGCAAACCTGAGCGGCGAGGCATTCCGCATCTACGTCTCGGCTCTGACCCAGTTGAACCTCGACCGTCACAACCGCGTGTCCACCACGGACACGCGGCTCATCCGCCGCATCGTGCGCGACGCACGTGAACGCGGCTATAGCGCCGCGCAGACCATCGAGCGTTGGGAATCGGTGCGGCGCGGCGAGAAGAGGCACATCTTTCCCTTCCAGGAAAATGCGAATGTGATGTTCAACTCTGCACTGGCGTATGAGCTTGCGGCGCTCAAACCTTTTGCGGAACCGCTTTTACGACAAGTCCCCCATGGTACGCCGGAATACATCGAAGCCAAACGATTGCTGGCATTCCTCGAATGGTTCCTGCCTTTGGATATCAGCCTGATCCCGGGCACATCGATCGTGCGTGAATTTTTGGGTGGATCGATCCTCAGGAATTTTACAATTTGGAAAGAGCAGGAGCCGCTGGCCTAATATGTAGTTGCACTCCGATCATCAACCAATCCCTATCGATCTAAAAATATATCTTCCATGGAAAGTTCGTCTTCCTCAGGTTCGAGGTGGGTAAAGACTGTGACCACCCCTTCCAACGCCTGACGAATATCGGATTCGAAATCTTCGGCAATGTGATGCGCATCATGCACCGTCCAGTCGCCGGGGACAAGCATATGGACCGAGACGAAACGGCGCGCGGCTGCCTGGCGTGTGCGCAGCGCATGAAAATTGACGCCCTTCTCGCGGTATTTTTCCATCACTGCCTGTATCAGGCTGCGCTCGGATTCGGGCAGCGCAGCATCCATGAGTCCGCCAACCGAACGACTCACCAGTTGGATGCCGGTCCAGATGATGTTAAGCGCAACCGCAATCGCGATCAACGGATCAAGAACGCCCCAGCCGGTTAATCCTGCGACTGCAACTCCGCTGATCACGCCCACAGAGGTCCACACATCGGTCATCAGGTGGCGCGCGTCCGCTTCGAGGGTAATCGAGCGGCGATCCCTTCCGGCGCGCAGCAAAATGCGTGCCACGATCAGGTTGATGGCTGAGGCGGCGATCGAAACACCCAAGCCGATCCCTAATTGTTCCAGCTCACGAGGCTGAAGCAGCCGGCTGACCGCGGCGCTGATGATCCCGATGGCAGCGCCCAGGATGAGCAATCCTTCCGTGACGCTGGCAAAATACTCGGCTTTGCTGTGACCGTACACATGACTCTCGTCGGCGGGGCGCGCCGCGATGGTCAGCATCCCCAGAGCCATGAACGCGCCAGCCAGGTTCACAAGCGACTCGATTGCGTCTGAGAGCAAGCCTACAGAGCCCGTCAAAAGATATGCGAGCGCTTTAAGGGTAATCGTCGCGAGCGCCGCGCCGATGGATAACCAGGCAAAGCTCGTCAGTGAAGCACGATTCTTCATCAAGTCCTTATGTTCATCCTGCTTGTGAGGCATACGGACATGATACTTGTATGCGTGCAAGTTGGGAATAGCCCAAAGTCATATTGTGCATAATGAAAAACTCCGAGGCATATTCGCCTCGGAGTGTGGGGTTCAATACTGCCTTACTTTACTGCGAGCCGCAGGCGGGCAGTCTCCCGGCGACCGACAGCCTCCGCGTGTTCCAGCGCCGCGCCGAGACCAAACTTTGGCATATTGCCATATACCGTCTCGAATTGACCCGGGTTGACGAGATACGTCTCATGCCAGATACCCACGCTTCCATCTGCACCCACGGCTTGATTGAACCTCTTCCAGGCCGCAAGATGCGGATCAGAGGCATGGCGTGCAAATCGTTCGAGGTCCTCGAATGAACGCCAGTATTGGATCAGAACGGGTCCGCTGAAATTCCAGAAAAATTCTGCGTGCAGAAATCCTTTTTCGGGATTGGTGAATAAAGTTTGGAGCATGGGTCCCATTGCCCCGGCAACGGGCATCCATTTATCGAAGCGCCACCATTTGTTGACGCGCATCCCGATCAGAAAAACGACAAAAGGTTGGTCTGTTTTCGCGGTGTAACGACCGTTAAAGATTTTGCTCATGGGTTTACTCCTTGATAAATTGACATGCCTGTGAATTCAACTCAAACAGATACAGGGCGTCACCATCTTTTCCAAAGGGAGGCAGGTTTCGTTGAATTTCCAGTGAGACGATGCCATGCACCCGTGCCCAGATGATCATCGCCACGAAGAGCGAAAGGGGGTGCACGTCACCAGAATAGATTCTCCACTGCTCATGGTACGCTCGATATTTGTCACTGACGGTCGGAACCGCCTCCGTGGTCAATTTTCCAGCCAGGCGAAGTTCTTCCACAACACTAAAGAGGGCGCTGATCGAACGCGCAGAGGAGGGGAACACTTTATCGGCTGGAGTTTCATATCCGGGGATGGGCGTCCCAAAAATGAGCTGATAACGCTGCGGATAGGTGTGTGCCCAATTGCGATAGGCAAGTCCGATGGCTTCCAGCTTCTTGCGAGAGTCCTGTTTTGATACCGAATCACGCGCTTCTAGCTGCCAATCGCCAAAGGATGTGTAGGCATCGATGATCAACGCTGTGACCAGTGCATCGCGATCTGGGAAATAATTGTAAATGGCGGGCGCCGTGATCTTCAGATCTCGGGCGATCGCTCGCAGCGAAAGGGCAGGGGCGCCGTATTCCGTGATCTGTTTCCAGGCAGTTTCCTTGATGGCTTCCTGCAGGTTAGGGATTTGCTTTTTCTTGATAGGTCGGACCATGTAGTCTCCTTAATAACTATACGCTGTAAATATACAGCGTATAGTTATTTTTGTCAAGGGTTGGAAGTTGCGAAGCTTGAAGGTAAGAAAAAACTCCGAGCTAGACTCGGAGCTTTTTCGTTTGCTGTGGCTCTAGCGGTAACGAGCAGGCTAAATCACGCCCAACTTCTTCCCCACTCTCTCAAACGCCTCGAGTCCCTTCCCCAGATCGTCATTATCGTGCGCGGCAGAGATCATGACGCGGATTCGCGCTTTGCCCTTAGCCACCGTTGGGAAGCCGATTGCCATGGCAAAGACACCTTCTTCGAATAATTCGCGGCTGAACTGTTGAGCGAGCGGCGCTTCGCCGAGCATGACCGGGGTAATAGGCGTTTCACTGACACCGGTATCGAACCCGAGCTTCTTCATTTCAGATTTGAAGTATTTTGCGTTTGCCCAAAGCCTATCTACCAACTCGGTTGACTCCTCAAGCAGGTCAACCGCTGCCAGACAGGCTGCCGCGTCGGGAGCGGTCACTGCAGAGGAGAACAGGAACGGACGCCCGCGCTGGCGCAGCCATTCGATGATGACTTTGTCGCCCGCCACCATTCCCCCGACTACGCCGAACGCCTTGGACATCGTGCCGACTTCGATATCTACTTTGCCGTGCAAGCCGAAGTGATCCACGATGCCGCGCCCGCCTTTGCCAAGCACACCTTCGCCGTGTGCATCGTCCACCATGAACAGGATGTCGTATTTTTTCGCCACCTCGTATAACTCTGGAAGCGGGGCGATGTCGCCATCCATGCTGAAGACACCGTCCGTGACGATCAATGCCCGGCGGTAGTTCGAGACGTGCTCCTTGATCGCGTCCTCCAGCGCGCCGGGGTCGTTATGCTCATAAGGGATGATCTTACCACCCGAAAGGCGACAACCATCGATGATGGAGGCGTGGTTGAGACGATCTGAAAAGATCACATCCTCCTTCCCCACAAGCGCGGCGATTGTCCCAAGATTGGCAGTGAAACCCGATTGGAAGGTGATGACATCTTCCGCGCCTTTGAACTTCGCAAGCCTCTGCTCGAGTTGGACGTGCAAATCCATGGTACCCGCGATGGAGCGTACCGCGGCGGGACCCACACCAAATTTCTTCGTGGCTTCTTTCGCCGCTTCGACGATATTCGGATGGTTCGCCAGCCCAAGATAATTGTTCGAGCAGAAGTTGAGCACGTTCTTTCCATCCACCGTCAGCCAGGCGCCCTGTGCCGAGCCGATCGTGCGGATGCGGTTGTACAAGCCCTGTTCTTGCAAGCCGTCAATTTCCTGGTTGAGCCAGTCGAGTTTGGACATGAGGAACTCCTGTGTTGTTCCCGTCATTGCGAGCGTAGTGAAGCAATCTCTTAGTTAATCTTTTGATGAGATTGCTCACCTGCCCTGGTGGGCGGTGCCAGGGTCGTCGCTCACTGCCATTCGCTCCTCGCAATGACGGAAATGATTTTAATCATTATAGCAATCTTACAAAAAAGCGGCTGCCACAACTTGCTAGCGACAGTCGCCATGTTCTAGAAATCTTCAAGGGTCAGCGGTCTGGGCTGCTTGCCATCAACATCCTGGATTCCGTATTCCAGCGCCTCTTGCGCGGCAACCAGAACTTTGCCACTTTTCTTCATGATGTCCGGGTCTGCGGCCAGGGCAGCCGTCACCCGACCACTGAACTGAGGTGATTCGGAGTTGCTCATGTCGAAATATTTGGCGTTCTTCAGCACACCCTCCGTCCGCACCAGCCCCGGATATAGTGAAACGACTGCCACATTGAATTTCTTCAATTCATGCGCCATGTATTCGGTCATCTTATCCACCGCAGCTTTGGATACCCCATACTGCGTATTGCTCATGTAAACCTGTGCCGACCAGTACGAGATATTTACAATTAAGCCCCTCTTCTTCTTTGTCATCATGCGGGCTGCAAATGCAGAGGATATGTACGCGGCGCGCACACCGGCGTCGAACATGGCATCCCAGCGCCAGAAGGGCTGCTCCCAGAACGGCTTGAAATATGTGAATCTGCGGCCTTCGTGCATGTTTTCATATCCAGCCCAGGCGTTATTCACCAGGAGGTCGATTTTCTTGCTCTCTTTTGCGATCTGTTTGAAGACGGCTTCCACTTGTACGTCATTGCTGTGGTCACACTGAATCCCAATCCCCTTTCCACCCATCGCCGTCACAGCTTCTGCTGTTTTAAAAATAGTTCCGCCGAGCTTGCCCGCATCCGTTTTCTCTTTTATCGTCCGGCCTGTCACGTATACCGTCACGCCTGCTTCACCCAGACCCAGCGCGATCCCTTTCCCAACTCCGCGACTTGCGCCAGTCACCACCGCAACCTTTCCGGAGAGCGATTTCATATACCTCCTTTACTAAAAAGAACGACATCCCGTTTGGGACGCCGATTCAATCATGCTTTGTACGTTAAAGCAAGGAAATCACGGCACAACCAAAGATTAGATTATGGGTTGGTTAAGAAAGTGAAGATTACAGCATTTCAATTTATAATCTGGTTATTCCATGAATAGCAAATCTCTGCACGAGCAAATTGCTGATATCAAAAAAGCCATCGTGGCGCAGGAGGGGATGCGTTCGATACTGGGCGACTCTGTGGTGGGGACAACGCTGGCAGTTTTGCATGACCAATTAAACGAACTGGAAAGACAGTCCATGCAGCAGGATGGGGCGGATCAAACACGCCGGAAACTGGTGACCGTTCTATTTGCGGACGTCTCCGACTTCACGGCGTTCTCGGAACATAGGGATGCTGAGGATGTAGCCAACCTTGTCAACCATCTCTGGACACGGGGGGACTGGATTATTCAGGAGTATGGCGGTCGCATCGATAAACATATCGGGGATGCTGTCATGGCACTCTGGGGAACAGAAACCGCGCGCGAAGATGATGCCGAACGCGCGGTGCGTGCCGCACTCCGAATTCAGGAAATGTATAGGGATGGCATTGGATCGCTCCCCATCCGTCTAAAAATAGGGATTAACAGTGGACAGGTTCTGCTTAGCGCGATTGGCACACAAGGCGAATTCACTGCCATGGGCGATACGGTGAATACAGCCAGTCGTTTGGTCCATGCTGCCAGGGGAGGCGATGTCCTTATTTCCCATAACACATATCAACTGGTGCGCGGGCTCTTCGATGTGCAAATACAAACACCGCTTATGGTAAAAGGCAAGACAGAGCCATTGCAGACCTATGTGATCCAGCGCATCAAGCCGCGTGCATTCCGGACTGGAAGAAGAGGAGTCGAAGGCGTCACGACTCGCATGGTTGGGCGCACAGCAGAGTTTCAGACCATACAATCTGCTTTTGAGCAATGTGTGACCAGCGGGCATGTCACAGTCGCCGTTGTGAAAGGGGATGCTGGTCTCGGAAAAAGCCGCCTGATCTACGAGTTTGAAGCGTGGTTGGAGGCGCAGCCAGCCGAATTTTATTTATTCAAAGGCCGTGCTGATGAAGAGACAATGAGTTTGCCGTACAGCTTGTTGCGCGATGTCTTTTGCGAGCGTTTTCAGATTCGGGACAACGACTCGCAGGCAGAGGCACGCGAAAAGCTTATGAGAGGGATTGCAGCCCTGAGTAAGCTTGTGAGCGAAGAGCGTGCCTCATTGATTGGCGAACTGCTCGGGTTTGATTTTTCTGCAAGCCCATTTGTGCGCGGCATTCGCAAGGACGCGCGTCAGATCCGTGATCGTTCCTTCAATAGCATCGCGCAATTGTTTACAGAGCTTACTCTGGATTCCCCTGTTGTCCTTTTGCTGGATGATATTC